>DASUKS010000091.1:0-6161 GCA_036278595.1 Dehalococcoidia bacterium | reverse complement strand
GATCGAAGAGCCGCGCGTCTTTCGCCGTGCCGGCAACCGCGTGGTGATGGACTCGATCCGCCTGACGCAACTCGGCCGCTGGTCCGGCACGTTGAAGGTCGAAGGCCAGGCCTACGATGTGGAGCCGTCGTCCTGGTGGGGTGGCCGCGACCATTCGTGGGGCATTCGCAGCGTCGGCGACCGCGAGCCCGCGTCCGCACCGGCGCCCGATGGCGGCCCGCCCGGCATCTTCTGGATGTGGGGCCCAGCGCAGTTCGAGGAAGCCTGCCTCCTGTACAGCTGCTTCGAGGACGGCGCCGGCCATCGTTGGTTCGAAGGCTCCGAGCTGCGGTACGGCGATGGCGACCCGCGCGGGAGCGAATCCGTGCGCATCGTGCGCCACGACCTCGCGCTCGTGCCCGGCACGCGGACGTTCGAGCGCGGCAGCGTCACGCTCGCCCGGCGTGATGGGCGCGAGTTGACCGTGCGCATGGAGCCGAAGGCCACGATCTACATGGCCGGCGCCGGCTACGTGTACCTGACCGACGGGTGGCGCCATGGGCAGTACCACGCGCCGCTGGCGGTCGAGGGCGAGGTGTGGGACCTGGGCGATCCGGCGGTACGCCAGCGCGCCGCCGGCCAGACGCAGACCGTGTGTGACTTCCACGTCGAAGGTATCGATGGGCTCGGCACCGGCCACGGCATCTTCGAGCTGCTCCTGCTCGGGCTGTACGAGCCGTATGGATTCCGACAGTGGACGGACGTCGCGCCCGCGAAGTAGCGCGCACAAGATCGCGCAAAGAGCGAGGGAGAAGGATAAAACGATGACGGCAAGCTACACGCGCGAAGGACTTCGCGCCGAAGTCCAGACGTTCCTGCAGATGATCGCCGCCGGCCGCGTGCCCGGCGCACCGCGCGACGCGTCGGCGATGCGCGCGCTCGACGACGCGATGGCCGCGATGCTGAACCTGGGTGCGCCGCCGGTCGCACTCGAGCGCGAGATCCACATCCCGACGCCGGCCGGCGACGTGCGCGCGTTGGTCTACGCGCCTGAACGCAAGGACGGGGAGCTGCTGCCCCTTGTGCAGTACACGCACGGCGGCGGCTTCGTCATCATGCGCGCCGATACGGTCACGAAGCTCTGCAAGCGCATCGCGGTCGAAGCCCGCAGCGTCGTCGTCTCCGTCGACTACCGGCGAGCGCCGGAGCACCCGTACCCGGCGCCGCTCGATGACTGCGTCGCGGCGTTTCGGTGGCTCCGCGAGCACGCGCGCGAGTTCGGCGGCGACCCGGCGCGTATCTCGACCGGCGGCGAATCCGCCGGCGGCAATCTCGCCGCCGCTACCGCACTGCGCCTGCAACGTGACGGCGAGCCGCTGCCGGATGCGGTCGTCATGGCGTGTGCCTGGACTGACCTGGCGATGACGACGCGCTCGTTCGGCGTCTTCGGTCCGGACGACATGCTCATCGACAACGAGGTGATGTCGTACTGGCGCGCGTGCTATGCCCCGGATGCCGCCGACTGGACGGACCCGCTCGTAAGTCCGCTGCGCGCCGACCTGTCGGCGTTCCCGCCGGCCTGCATCATGGCGGCAGGCATCGACCCGCTGTACGACGACAACGTGCTTTTCGCGGAGAAGCTGCGCGCCGCCGGCAGGGACGTCGAGCTGCACGAGTACCCGGGGATGCCGCACGACTTCCTGTTGTTCCCGCAGCTCGAGCCTCTTACGGACGTGGTCTCGGCGATCGCCGGCTTCCTGCGCCGCGTGCAGGCCGCCGTCGCTTAGTTCGCCGCGACGCGTTCGAGCAGGCCGAGCTTCTCCATGCGCATGCGGATCGCGCCCGGCTGCCGCTGCAGCTTCGCCGCGATCTCGTCGGGTCCGAGGCCGTCGCCGGCGTGCCCGCGCACGAGCGCGTCTTCCTCGTCGCTCCAGCGCTCGTACGCGCGCGGGTGCGTGCGCCGCACCTCGAGCTGGTAGTCGCTGAAGTTGACCGCGCGCCGGCCGTTGCGTTCATCGAGCGCCGCTAGCTCGGGCAGCACCTCCTGCGCTGGCGAGTCCGGCTCCGGCTCTGGTGCGGCACCTTCGGTCGACGTCGGCTCCCGCGTGAGCTCGCCGATCAGCGCCGCGCCGAACTGCTCGAGCTTCGCCGGCCCGATGCCGCTGATCCCGCGCAGGTCGTCGACCGTTCGTGGTTGCGCGTCGACGACCGCGCGCAGCGTCGCGTCGGACAGCACCATGTACGCCGGCACGCCCGCGTCGGCCGCGAGTGTCCGCCGCCATGCCTTCAGCCGCTCGAATATTGCCGCTCCCGCCGCGTCGAGCCCGGCCGCCGGCCCGACGACGCCGCGCGGGCTGCGGCGCACTGCCTCGGCGGGCGGCAGGCGCACCGGGTTCGGCCGCGCGCCCGAGACCACTTCGACCGCGCGCCGCGTGACGTGCAGCGTCGCCCGGTCCGTCCCCATGGCGAGCAGGCCCGCCGCGATGCAGCGACGGAGGAGGCGCCGGACCCAGTCGTCCCGCCGGTCGCGCAGCAGCCCGAAGTCCTTCCGCGTATGCCAGTCGTACTGCTTCACCTGCCTCGACTCATCGCCCATCAGGTATGCCACCAGCACGCTAGCGCCAACGGCGAACGGCAGGGTGCGGATCGCCTTCAGCGCGCCGCGTACGACATCGGCCGAGGCCTCTTCGTCGGACTCTGGCCCGATGCGCCCGTCGCGCGCTGCGACGCAGTTGTCGCAGTGGCCGCAGCCGCCCAGTTCCTCGGCGGTATCGTCGAAATAGTTCAGGATCGCGTCGTGGCGGCAGTCCGACGTCTCGGTGTACGCCACCATCGCGCGCAGCAGCCCGCGCCGGTGCAGCGCCTGCTCCGGCGAGGCGGCGCCGTCCGTCGCGATCAGCCGGAACCGCCGTTGGATGTCCGTGTCCGACACGAGCAGGACGCCGCGCGCCGGCTGTCCATCGCGTCCGGCGCGGCCGACCTCCTGGTAATAAGCCTCGACCGACTCGGGCATCGCGTGGTGG
This sequence comes from Dehalococcoidia bacterium, assembly GCA_036278595.1. Taxonomy (GTDB): domain Bacteria; phylum Chloroflexota; class Dehalococcoidia; order DSTF01; family JACRBR01; genus JADMII01. The sequence goes on along the minus strand of DASUKS010000091.1, from coordinate 3,159 downwards.
ACCACCAGCCGGATGTCCGCCCGGTCGATACCCATGCCGAAGGCGTTCGTCGCGGCGACGGCGTCGAGCTCGCCCGCCTGGAAGCGCGACTGCACCGCGGTGCGTTCGTCGCCGCTCATCCCTGCGTGGTAGTGATCCGCGCGCCATCCATCGTGCCGTAGCATCTCGGCCACGTCCTCGGCCTGTTTGCGGGTGCCTGTGTACACGAGCGCCGTGCCGTGCCGGGCGCGCGGCTTGCCAAGCGCCTGCCGCACGCATGTCAGCGTCGTCTTCTCCTTGGCGCGCGCGCCCGCCGCCTCTTCGACCGAAAGCTGCAGGTTGTTGCGCGCGAACCCCCGCAGCACCTGGTGCGCTTCGGTCATGTGCAGGCGCTCGATGATCTCGCTCCGGACGTCGGGCGTGGCGGTGGCCGTGAGTGCGATCAGCCGCTGCGGGTGCAGTCGCTCGACGAGCGCGCCGAGCTGCAGGTAGTCGGGCCGGAAGTCATGGCCCCAATGGCTGATGCAGTGCGCCTCGTCCACGGCCAGCAGCGAGATCGGCAGCCGCGCGAGCACGTCTTCGACGAAGCGCTCCGACGCGAGCCGCTCCGGCGCCACATACAGCAGCTTCACGCCGCCCGCGAGCGCGAGCTCCGTGCGCCGGCGCACGTCCAGCGGGTCGAGGTTCGACGCCAGGTACGTTGCCGTGATGCCGCGCGCGTGCAGCGACGCCACCTGGTCCGCCATCAGCGCGACGAGCGGCGTCACGACGAGCGCGACGCCGTCGAGCTCGGTGGCGGGCTGCTGGAAGCACAGGCTCTTGCCGCCGCCGGTCGGCGCCACGACGAGCACCTGCCCCGGCCCGTGTACCAGCGCGTCGATCGCCTCGCGCTGCCACTCGTACAGCTCCATCAGCCCTCGCCGCCGTTCGGCTCGACGGGCGTCCAGCGCCGCTTGCCGTCCGCCGTCTCCGTCATGTGCCCGAGGCCGGGGAAGGGGCAGTGCACAGCAACGACCAATTGCTGCTCGTCGATGGCGCGCTGGACGACTGCCTTCTTCGTCTCCATCGCTTCCAGCGGGTACACGTCGAACGACGACACCCACGCCGCGCGCTCGAGCTGCACCGGGTGCTGGATCATGTCGCCGATGTAGATGGCCCGCTCCTGGCCGGATGCGAGCACGACGCTCGCGTGGTCCTGCGTGTGCCCGGGCGTTGGGACGATCGTGACCTCGTCGGTAATCTTCGTTTCGGCTTCGATCAGCTCGAGCTGGCCGGCGGCCTCGATCGGGAGGATGTTTTCCGGCAGGTACGTTGCCCGCGTCCGCTCGTTCGGGTGCGTCGCGGCCTCCCACTCGCCGCGCTGGATCAGGTAGCGCGCGCGCGGGAACGCCGGCACGTACTCGCCGGCGCCGTTGCGTCGCGTGTTCCAGCCGCAGTGGTCCGCATGGAGATGCGTGTTCACGACGACGTCCACGTCCTCCGGCGCTACGCCGACGGCCCGTAGTTCGTGGAGCAGCGACCCTTCGGCGAGCGGCGACGACTGCGCGCGCGGCCGCTCCTTCTCGCCGACGCCGGTCTCGATGAGGATCGTCTTCCCGTGCGACCGCACGAGCAGCGAGTTGAGCGCGAGCGGCATCTGGTAGCGGTCGTTGAGCGTGATGCCGAGGCGCTCCCACATCACGCGGGGGACGATGCCGAAGACGGCTCCGGCGTCCTGGTAGTAGGTGCCATCGCTCAGGACCAGCAGGTCGAGTCCACCGAGGCGGTGTCGGGCGGGCATCGGGCATCCTTGCTCGTTGATAGAACGTGTGTGCGAAATGGTACGGCTCAGCACGAGCACGGTCAATCGTCTTCCATCTCTGCGCGAGGGGCAGTGCTCCCGACCGGGCACGGCTGCGTAGTTGTTGATAAGGCTAGGACGTACTTGATTGGCTCATCTCGACATAACCATTCTGATCGACGCGGCCCCGGACGTCGTCTGGCACGTGCTCGCCGACCTCGAGCGGCAGGGCGAGTGGATGGTCGACGTCCGTCGCATTGACGTCGTCAGCGAGCGGAAGCGCGGCGCAGGCGCCGTGTTCGATGTGACCAGCGAGCTCTTCGGGCTGCCGATCGTGCGCGACGTGATGGAGATCACGGCCTGGGATCCGCCGCGGCGCATGGACGTGCTGCACCGCGGGCAGTTTCACGGCACTGGCAGCTTCATCCTCGATCCCGCAGCCGCGGGGACGACGCGGATGTGGTGGCTCGAGGATTTCGAGCCGCCGCTCGGCCGGCTGGGCGAGCTGGCGTTTCGCCTCGCCGTGCGGCCGCATCTGCTGCGCGCGTTCGGACGGTCGCTGCGGAACCTCAAGCGGCTGGCCGAAGCGCGGGCGCCGCGCTAGCGGATGATCGCGCAGACCTCCAGCGCGAACGCCGGCGCTGCTTCGAACAGCGTCGCGATGAAGAACACCGCGCCGGTGTAGACGGCGGAGTGCGCGAGGAAGCCGCGGCTGCGCGACTTCACCCCGTCCGGGTTCATCAGGTTCGCCCCGTACTCGGCGGCATGCACCCAGGCGATCCACATGCACGCGGCGATCACCGCGAGCGTGATGAACGTGATGGCGCCGATCTCCGCCCGCACCGCGGCCGTGCCGCCCCAGGGGCAGAGGAACGACACGAAGAGGTACGCGAAGAGGAGGTGCCCGCTCCAGATCGTCGGTGGCGTGATGTAGACGAGGATCAGCCACATGTCCTTCGGGAGCCAGCCGGGGCTCTGCCTGCTCGGCGCGGGCGTGAGGTTGTCGATGTTCATGCGTGCGGTCCGTACCAGTGCGGCGTCAGGTAGACGATCAGGAAGATGAAGATCCACACGGTATCGACGAAGTGCCAGTACCAGCTTACGTTCTGCACGGCCAGGTGGCGGTGCTCGTCGAAGTGCCCGAGCCACGACCGTACCTGCACGAAGATGTTCATCAGCAGTCCGACGAACACGTGCGTCCCGTGGAACGAGACGATCAACATGAAGAGCGACGCGTACGCGTTGTCCGACGCCTTGAAGTCGAGGTTGGCGTATTCGAACCCGAGCAGCGCGAGGAACGCCGTCCCCATGGCCAGCGTCAGCATGTAGCCCATGCGCATCTGCATGATGTGCCCGCGCTTGATCGCATGCTCAGCCCAGATCATCGGCAGGCTGCTCGA
>DASUKS010000090.1:0-3574 GCA_036278595.1 Dehalococcoidia bacterium | reverse complement strand
TTGCGCCTGCAACCCGGCGAGCTCGGCTCGTTCGGCGGACGGCGCAACCTCCGTGTCGTCTGGGTGGGCGTCGGCGGCGACACGCCGGCCCTCTCGGCGCTCGCCGGGCGCGTCGAAGGAGCGCTCGCGCCGCTGGGGTTCCCGACGGAGCGGCGGCCGTTCGCGGCGCACCTCACGCTCGCGCGCGCGCGCGACGAGACGCCGCCCGCCGGCCGCGAGCGCATCCACGACGCGCTCCAGCGTATCCGTCCGCCCGACGCACCGGCGATCGACGTGCGTGCCGTGAGCCTGATGCAGTCCGAGCTCGGCCACGGCGGCGCACGCTACCACGCGCTCGCATCGTTCCCGCTAGAGTGAGCCCCGTATGACGAACACCGTTCACGGCGACGACCTGCGCGTCATCGCCATCGACTGGTCGGGGCGGAAGACGCACGCCGAGCGGACGATCTGGCTCGCCGAGGTGCGCGAAGGCGCCCTCGTGCGGCTGGAGGACGGCCGCGACCGCGAGCAGATCGTCGGCGAACTGCTGCGGCTGCTCGACGATGCCCGCCCGGCCGTCGTCGGGCTCGACTTCGCGTTCTCGATGCCCGCGTGGTTCGTGCGCGACCGCCGCGCCCGGTGCGCGGAAGAGATGTGGGCGATCGCCGAGCGCGAGGGCGAAGACTGGCTTGCGGCGTGCGAGCCGCCGTTCTGGGGCCGCACCGGCACCCGCAAATCGCTCGCCGATGCCGAGTGCCTGCGGGCTACCGACCGCGCGTGCGCCGCGCGCGACCTCGGCCGCCCGAAGTCTGTATTCCAGGTCGGCGGCGCGGGCGCCGTCGGCACCGGCTCGATCCGCGGCATGCCGGCCCTTCGCGCACTGCGTGCGGCCGGCTTCGCCGTATGGCCGTTCTGCGAGCCGGCCGCACACACCGTCATCGAGATCTACCCGCGTGCGTTCACCGGCCCCGTCGTCAAGTCGGACGAGGGCGCGCGCACGCAGCATCTCGCGCAGCACTTCCCGTCGCTCCCGCTCGCCCTGCGAACGAAGGCCGGATCGAGCGAGGACGCGTTCGACGCCGCCGTGGCGGCGCTGCGCATGTGGGAGCATCGCGACGAGCTCGTCCATCTGCCGCCTGAGCGCGACGAGACGACGCGGCTCGAGGGCGCGATCTGGCTGCCCGCGTGCGCCCCGCAACGACCGAAGGTGGCATCATGACGCGACCGGCAACGGCGCTCGCGATCGCCGTCGCGCTGCTGCTCGTGCCGCTCGCCGCGGCGTGTGCCGGCTCTTCGCCGAAGGAGGGACCGGCGTACAGCGGGCTGTACATCTCGCTCGGCGACTCGATCGCGGCCGGCAACGGCGCGAGCGACCCCGCGCGCACGAGCTTCGTCGCGCTCCTCGCGCACGACGAGGGCGACCTGCAGGTGCTGCAGCTTGCGAAGCCGGGCGCGACGACGCGGGACGTGCTCGACACGCAGATGCGGCCGGCGCTCGACGCCATCGCGTCGAAGAAGATCGCGTTCATCACGATCGCGATCGGCGGCAACGACCTGGCGGCGCTCGTCCCGAACGCAGCCTGCACGCAGGAGCCGCTGCCGCCGTCGTGCCCGCTCGACAGCACGCTGGCCGGCGTCGAGCGCAACCTCAACCTGATCATGGGCCAGCTGCGCGCCGCGGACGCGGACGTACCCATCGTCCTGCTCGCCTACCCGAACTTCTTCTCCGGCACCGAGCACCCGTTCGAGGCGCCGGCGGCGCGCGTGTTGCCCAAGCTCGATGACGTCATCCGCCACGTCGCCGAAGGCTACCCGCACACGCAGGTCGCCGATGCCACGCACGCCTTCGACGGCAAGGGCCGCACGCTGACGCATGTCCTCGATCCGAAGTTCGACCCGCACCCGACCGACGCCGGCCATCGCGTGATCGCCGGCGCGTTCGTGGCCGCGCTCACGGCCGAGCGCGACTCCGGCGGCTGACGAAACCGCAGCGCGCGAAGGACGCGGGCGGACAGCGTGCCACGTAGAATCGAGAGCGAGGTTTGGTGATGACCGTGAACGTCACGGGGCTGGAGAAGATCGCGGAGGGACGCGAGGCGGAGATCTTCGCCTGGGAGCCCGGCAAGGCGCTGCGCCTGCTGCGCGCGAGCGACGACGCCGGTCGCCTCGAGGCCGAGGCGCAGACGATGCGCGCCGCCCGGGACGCCGGCCTGCCGGTGCCCGCGCCCTACGGCGTGATCAACGTCGATGGCCGCGCCGGCCTCATCATGGACCGCGTCGATGGCCCCGACCTGCTGACCGAGATGGGCAAGAAGCCCTGGGTCGTCCTGCGCGGCGCCCGCGTCACCGGCGAGCTGCACGCACGCCTCCACGCCGTCCAGGCGCCCGACGGCACGCGCTCGCTGCACGACGTGATCCGCCGCCACATCGAAGGCGTGTCGCTGCCCGGAGACCTGCGCACGTTCGTGTTCGGCCTCCTCGACGGCCTGCCGGACGGCGGCGTCGTCTGCCACGGTGATTTCCACCCGGGGAACATCATCGATACGCCGGATGGCCCGCGGATCATCGATTGGCCGAACGCCACGCGCGGCCACCCCGACGCAGATTACGCGCGCACGCGGCTCATCCTGCGGCTCGGCGACCCGCCGCCCGGCACGCAGCTCGTCCTGCGTTACCTCATCAGCCTCGTGCGCGGGATCTTCGTGCGGCGCTACGACGCCGCGTACCGGCGCCTGCGCCAGCCCGATGACACGACGCTCGCCCGCTGGGAGGTCGTACGCGCGGCCGACCGCCTCCGGGACGGAATCGAGGTCGAGCGCACGAAACTGATGTCGATCATCGAGACGGCATACCGCCGCTCGCGCGCCTGATCCGCGGCCGCCGGCTGCTATTCTTCGCGCTGCATGATGACGCCCGTGCGGTCACGCACCCGGTCGATGCGGACCAGCACGGCGTATCCCTGGCGCTCCGGGTCCTGCGCCAGCTCGAGCGGATTGACGCGCGCCAGCACATCGTCACGCACCGCGCCGGATGTGATGATCTCCGCGACGCCGTAGAACCGCCACCCGATGCGGGTCGTCGGGTTGCGGTACAGCACGGCGAGCCGCGGGTTCTCCCGCAGATTCGCCAGCGTCTCCCCCTTCGCGCGCTCCCAGTACGCCAGGTGGCCGGCGTCGAAGACCATCATGCTGCCGCGATACGAGAGGTCCGGCATGCCATCGGCGCTCGCGCTCGCGACGATGCACGGCGCGCGGTCGGCGATCGCGCTCTCGAGCGCAGCCGTCATCTCCTCGGTCAGTGCGACAGGTACAGGCATCTGCTCTCCGCGAATCAGCTCTTCTTGCGCGCGAGGAACACCGGAATGACGCGCTTCGTACGCTGCCGGTACTCCGCGTACGGCGGAAACGCCTTCACGGCGCGCTCCCACCAGACCGCGCGCTCGTCGCCTGTCAGTTCGCGGATCTCGGCCCGGAACGGCTCCGGTCCGTCCTGCAGCAGCACCTCGTCCGGGTTGTTCTTCAGGTTCCAGTACCAGACCGGGTGCTTCGGCGCGCCGCCCATCGATGCGACGATCGCGTACTCGCCGTCGTGCTCG
>DASUKS010000089.1:0-12931 GCA_036278595.1 Dehalococcoidia bacterium | reverse complement strand
CGCACCTTCTGCATCTGACCGTTGTCCGTCGCCGTCGCCGTGATGTTGACCATGCCCGACACCGTCGCGTTCGCCGCCGGCGATGTGATGTTCACGCTCGGCGCCGTCGCGTCCGCGTTGTTCACCGTCACCGTCCGCGTGACGATCCCGCTGCTGTTCCCGGCGGCATCCACCGCCTCGACTTTGATCGTGTGCGTGCCGTTCGACCAGCCCGTCGTGTCCCAGGTCTTGCTGTAGCTCGTATCGCCGTCGTACCCGTCGAACGACAGGTACCGGTTGTCGACCCAGAACCGCACCTTCTCCATCGCCTTGTTGTCCGTGGCGGTCGCCGTGATGTCCACCGTGCCGGAGACGGTTGCACCGGTCCCGGGCGACGTGATGCTCACGCTCGGCGCCGTCGTGTCCGCGTTGTCCACGGTCACCGTACGCGTGATGATGCCACTGCTGTTGCCCGCGGCATCCAACGCTTCGACCTTGATCGTGTGCGTGCCGTTCGACCAGCCCGTGGTGTCCCACGCCTTGCTGTAGATGTTGTCGCCGTTGTACGGGTCGAACGACAGGTACCAGTTGTCGACCCAGAACCGCACCTTCTCCATCGCCTTGTCGTCGGTCGCCGTCGCCGTGAGGTTGACCGTGCCGGACACAGTGGCGTTTGCGGCGGGCGAGCTTATGCTTGCATTCGGCGCCGTCGTGTCGGCGTTGTTCACGGTCACCGTGCGAGTCACGATGCCGCTACTGTTGCCGGCGTCGTCCACCGCCTCGACCTTGATGGTGTGCGTCCCGTTCGGCCAGCTGGTCGTGCTCCACGTCTTCCCGTAGCTCGTGTCGCCGTCGTACGCGTCAAACGACAGGTACGAGTTATCCACCCAGAACCGCACCTTCTGCATCGCGGCGTTGTCCGTCGCGGTGGCGGTGATGTTCACCGTGCCGGACACCGTGGCGTTGGCCGCGGGCGAGGTGATGCTCACCGCCGGCGGGGTGGTGTCGCCGCCGACGGCGAGGGCGGCGTTGATGCGGCCGTAGCCGGTGTTGTTGTCGAAGCCGGCGGCGTCGACGTCGGTTGCCGTCGATTCGAGCGTATTGACGATCGTCGCGTTGTTCGTCTGGCCCGCCGCGATCATGAGCGCGGCGACGCCGGCGACCTCGGGCGATGCGAACGAGGTGCCGCTGCCGCCGACGTAGCCGCCCTTCGAACCGGCGCCCAGGATCGTGCCGCAGTTGCACCCCAGACTGACGATGCCCGAGCCGGGGGCGGCGACCGCCACCTGCGGGCCGAAGTTCGAGAAGTCGGCCTTCGTCGTGCCGTCGGTGGCGAGCGCCGCGACCGCGAGCACGTGGTTCGCGGCGGCCGGGTACATCACCTGGTACGGATTGCTGACGCTGTTCGCCTGAGCCGGGTCGTGGTTGCCAGCGGCGGCGACGAGCACGACGCCGGAGTTCCAGGCGTTATCGATCGAGGTCTGCAGTCCCGGGTCGCTCGCCGCGCCGCCGAGGCTCATGTTGATCACTTTGGCGCCGTGCGCGACCGCCCAGTCGATGCCCTGCTCGAGCTGGAACATGCTGCCGCTGCCGCTCGCGTCCAGCACCTTCACCGGCATGATCTTGCAGCTCCAGCAGATACCGGCGATACCGGCGCTGTTGTTGGTGTTCGCAGCGATGATCCCCGCGACGAACGTGCCGTGCCAGTGGTCGTCGCTCGCGTTCGTGTCGTTGTTGATGAAGTCGTAGCCCGCAACGACGCGGCCAGCGAGCTCCGGGTGCGTCGCATCGACGCCCGTGTCGAGCACCGCCACGGTCACGCTCGTGCTGCCCGTCGTCGTGTCCCACGCCGTCGGCACGCCGATCTGCCCGAGGCTCGACTGGTAGCCGCCCGTGTAGTACGGGTCGTTCGGTGTCGTCGTCGCGAGGTGGACCGTCATGTTCGGCTCGGCGAACTCGACGTCCGGGTCGGCGCTCAGCCGCGCGATCGCATCATCGACGGTCTCGCCGGCCTGCGGCGACACGAGCACGAGGCGGGACAGCGCCGTGCTCGCGCGCGCGACCGTCCGGGCGCCGTCGAGCGTGTCGCCGAGCGCTGCGAGCGACGTGCTCGGGCGGAACCGGACGATGACATCGCCCGTGCGCTGCGAGGCGGGTGTGCTTTGCGCCGGCAGCCCCGGCGGCGGCGTCTGCGCCCTCGCGGCGCTGCGTGATGTGCCGGCGGTGAGTACGAGTGTCGCCGCGAGGAGCGCGGCGGCAGCGCTGAGCTTGAGCACGGTTCTCCCCCTCCCGATATCGGTGCCGTGGGCGCCCTGATATCCCCTAGGTAATGTCGGCGGCGCCCTTAGGGGGCTTGAGCGCCGAAATGCGCTCATCTGTTCTATGGGAGAACGTTCACAGGGGGCGGGGGGCGGGTGCGGTCAGGCGCTGGCGCGCAATTCGCGCGGGAGACGGGGGCGGCCGGCAAGTGCCTCGAAGCGCTCGCCGTACACCTCCAGCGCGGCCGCGCCGGGGTAGCGCCATAGCGCATCCGCGGCGAACTCGGAGCCGACGAAGTGGCGCTGGCGCGCCGGGAGCGCAAAGAGCCGTGCGAAGGTCGCACGCACCCCGGCGGCGTCGCCGTGACGGAAGAGGAACGCGTTGCGCTCGTGCTCGAGGCCGGCGCCCGCGTCGGTGGCGACCACCGGCAGCCCGGTGGCGGCGAGCCCCATGCGGACCAGCGCGTCGGCGTCCGGCGCGCCGCCGCCGAGCGGCCATGGCACCAGCCATGCATCCGCCACGCGGGCGACCGCCGCGGCCGTCACGTCGTCCAACGGGCCGATGTGCGCGACGAGCGGCCGGTCCGGCCCGAAGAGCATGCGCAGCTCCGTCCGGTAGCCCCGGTCCGGCACGCCGCAAACGAGCAGGGTGGCCACGTCGGCGATGCCCGGCATGATCTCGCGCCGGTACATCCGCCACTGCGCGAGCTCGGCAGTCCACGGGATCGCGACAACTGGGCGCCCGGCCGGTGAGGACAACAACAGGCGCTCGATCTGGCGGCTCAGCCGCGCAGGCGGCTCTGGCGGCTCGCACGCCACGAGCGGCAGCGCCGACGATGGCACGCCCGGCGCGCGGGGGGAAAGCGCCCGCGCGCCGGCGGCGCCGAAGACGAACGCCGCGTCCAGCCCCTCGATCGCCCGAAAGAGCCGCTCCGCCGCCCGGTCGCGGCGCGTCAGGTCGGCCGGAGACACATCGACGGTCACGGCGACGCCGAGGCGGCGGCGCAGCCAGCGTCCGAACGGCGCCAGTCGCATATCGGTCAGGTGCACGACCTCGAGGTCACGGGCGTGACGGCGCACCTGGCGCAGGAGCAGCGGCCAGCCCGGGCGCGCGGCCATCAGCCCCGACAGCGGCGCCGGCCGCGAAGCAGAGCAAGCGGCGAGTGGGGTCCGCTCGGGACCGATGCTGAGGCCCGCGACGGAGATGTCCTCGGATGGCAGCGCGCAGATCTGCATGCATCTGTTGTCTCACATCCGCGGCGCGGTCTCCCATCAGGGCGATCCCGCCCTTCGGCCCGGGATGCCACGTAGGCGAGGCACGCAGCCTCCCTACGAGGGCGCCGCGCCACACCGGTCAGCCGGCGGCGGGCCGCGAAGACGCGCGGAAGTAGTCCTGCACGAGGGCGGCCGCGGCGGCCCGCGCGTACCCGGACGTCAGCCGGCGCTCGAGTTCGTCGCCATCCACCCAGACGCCCCGCTGGCCCATCGCGCGGTGGTATACACCCTCGACCTCGCGCACGGCGAGGCCGTCCGGGTCCAATTCGTAGCGGATCGAGCGGCCGGAAGGCCGCAGGCAGAACATCGCCCGCGGCTGCACGCCGCCCAGTTCGCACTCGATCAGGCAGACGACGCCCTGCTCACCGGCGAAGTCCGCTACCTCGCGGAAGGCGGGTTCGAGCACGGTTTGGATCATCCGCCGAAACTTCGAGGCAAGGGGCGTGCGCACGCCGATGGGGCCGCGGCGCAGTTCGTAGCGCTGCCGCGCATGGACGATGCGCGCCTTCCAGTCCTCTGCCACGGCCGACCCCCACGACCCCATGGTCACTCGACTCCCGGTGGCACCCCCGCGCGAACGCGGCCCAGATGCACTAGCCCGCGCGCTCTGCGGCCCGCCGGCGCGGCGTTTCGCGACGCCCGCCGCTCCAGCCGTGCGTCAGCAGCGATGAGATCTCCGCCGCGTCCTGCGGGTGCCCGAGCATCCTCGCGTGCCAACGCACGCCGCGGAAGCGCTGCGCCTCCAGGCGCGAGATGATCCGCGCCTGCGCCTGGACCAGCGCGGCCTCGTCCTGATGCGGGAGGACGATACCCACCCGCCCGATATCGACCGCGCCGGCGAGGTCGGTCCCGCGGATGACCGCCGGCACGAGCGACATCGCCTCTTCGAGAAGGCGGTCGGTCGCCTTCGGGTCGTCGGGCGCCACTTCGAGCAGCAGCAGCCCGAAGGGGATGCCGTAGCGCGTTGCCCGGTTCGCCTCATCGAGCACGCGCAGCCAGAAGTACCAGCCGACATGGAGGCCGGTGTTTGGTTCGAGCAGTACCCAGCGTTCGTCCATCACGGGTATTGTCGGCGCAGCTTCCGGCGGCATGTAGGCCAGTCCGGCTCGCGGCCGCGCCGCTGTTGCTCGTGAATGAACAACTAGATACGCTCAAGCATCATGGCCCTAGAACCGCTCGTCGGCACGCATGTTCGCTTCCCACCGGGTCGCGTGGCGGTCCGCCTCGACGCGGCCTACCGCCTCCCCTATCGTCGGCTGTACCGGCGGTACCAGACGCAAATCAGTGACCTTCCGGTGATCCCGGACCGCGATTTCGATGGCCGGACGGTCAAGATGACGCCGGCACAGCTCGAGGCGCTCAACGAGGCCCTCGCCGGCATCGGCGCCCTCAATGGCCACCCCGAGTCGCCGTTCGACGCCCAGGAGCGGGGGCGGACTCAGTTGTTCAAGCGCACGCAGTTCCTGTCGTAGAGCACACCAGCAGGAGGCTCAGCATGGGCAAGAAGGACAAGGGCGGCCGCGAGACGAAGAAGCCGAAGCAGGACAAGACGAAGAAGTAGCCGCGCCTCGGCGATCTGCTTGACATTATGTCGCGCAATTGCGGTTGAACCGCAGTATTTATTGCGGCAATAGACATATCGCTGCGATACACTGCCGCACATAAGACAGGAACCCCGCGGACCGGGGGGAGACGCCCGAGGGGGTCGGTCGATGGCGAATTCCGTCCCTGGTCAACTGCTCGCGGCCATCAAGGCGCGCAAGTGGACCACTGCATCGCGCCTGTTTGCTTCCGACGTCCAGTTCGAGGCGTGGACCAACGTCGGCCACTGGGCCGCCGACGACCCCCAGACGGTCGGCCGCATCCTGGAGGTCTGGTACACGCCCGGCAACGCGTCCAACGTGATCTGGAGCAACGAGACTGCCGGCGCCCGGGGCGCGGCCACGCTCGAGTTCGAGATGCAATGGACGGCGCCACCCGACGAGCAGCCGCGGGTCCTCCGTCAGTTCTATCTGCTCACGATTAAGGGCGAGAAGATCGTGGCGGCCCGCGTCTACTGCCCGGGCCTGCACGCCGAGTTCCCGGAGGTCGACCTCGACAAGCAGCGCCGCCAGAAGGGTCTGCCCGCCCCGCCTCCGCCGAAGGCCACGAACCAGAAGGTCGCCGCGAAGGCCAGCTAGGGCTGTGGCCATAGCTTCGCTGCCCCGAATCGCAAAGAGGCCGGCCGATCACGCCCTCGCGCTCTCTCGGTACAGCGCCGTGAGGCGCTCCGATGGCTCCTCGTCCAGCTCATCGCGGAGGTGCTGCCGGTATCGCCGGTAGTGCCGTGCGGCCGAAGCCGTGTCGTTCAGGCCGAGATGGCAGCGCATGATGCCGAAGGCCGCGGCATCGCTGTACGAGTCGATGCCCTCCAGCGTCTGGAACAGCACCAACGCCTCCTCGAAGGCGCCGGCTGCCAGCTTGCGCGCGGCCAGCTCGTTGAGCGCCTCGACGAACTGGTCCTCGAGCCCGCGCCGGATCGGCTCCGCCCATTCGCTGTAGGTGGCCGATAGAAACCCGCCCTTGTACAGCGAGACCGCCTGATCGAGCTTCTCGCCCCGCGTCGCGTCATCGCGCGTCGCGTCGGCTTCCCGCATCGCCGTGCGGAACTCGTCGACGTCGGAGCTGAACGCGCCGCGCGGGTTCAGGGCGTAGGCGCCGCTGCCCTCGCGGATCACGCACTCGTGGAAGAGCGCGCGCCGCAGCCGGTAGAGACTCGAATGGAAGTTGCTGTTGCACTTCGACTCCGGCAGGTCGGGCCACAGCGCGGCGAAGATCTCCTCCTTGCCGACGGGTTCGCCCTTCATCAGCAGGAAGAAAAACATCTCCTTGCTCTTCTCGCTGCGCCACTCCAGGTCTGACACCTGCCGCTCGCCGACCAGCACGCCGCCGCGCCCGAACGCGAACGCGCGTACGGCCGGCATCATGTCGCTCGCGGCCCGTGGCGCCCCGCCCGCAGCCGGCGCAACGCGCTTGCGGAGATCCTCCGACGCGAGGTCGGTGAGCAGACCCTCCGCGATGTGGCGCACGAGAGCGTACTCGACCAACTCACGCGCGCGGGAGGCGTACGGACGCAGGAAGCGCCGGTAGCCGAGCTGGTCGCAGAGCATGGCGACGCGCTCGAGCTCGGAGAGCGCCTTGCGGGGCTGATGCCCGTCGTACAGCGCGCGGGCACGCAGGAAGCTGGCGACCGCCGTGCCATGCTTGTCGTCGGATGTCTCGAGGTGCCGGAGCGCGCCGTCGAGCTGGCGCAGCGCCGCCGGCGCATCGCCGCGCGCGAGGGCGAGCTGCCCGAGCGCGACCGCGTGCTGCGCCTGGCGGTCGGGCGTGTCGCCCGCCTTCGGCGCTACGGTACGGAGCAGCCTCGCCGCCTCTTCGCCTTCGCCGTTCGCCAGCAGCGCGAGCGCGTGGCCCTCCGTGATGGCGGCGACGAGATACGGCACCTGCAACGACGGCAACAGCGCGTCGAGCTCGTGATACGCCGTGAGGCTCTCCTCGTAGCGCCCCATATGCCGGTAGGTCTCGGCGATGCCCGCGAGGATCGTCGTCTCGTACGCCGCGGCGCCGGCGCCGCGTACGAGCCGGAGGCCGCGGTCGTACACCTGCAGCGCCTGCTCGTACTCGCCCAGCTCGTAGTACAGCATGCCGGTGTTGTTCAGCGTCAGGCCCAGGTCGAAGGTGTTGCCGGCGCGCTCGAAGGCAGACTGGGCGCGCTGCAGCGATGCCAGCGCCTGTAGCGGCTCGCCGCGCCGCGCGTAGCACTGCCCCAGCGAGACGCAGGTGTTGCCGATGCCCTGCAGGTCGCCGACCTGCTCGAGCACGCGCCGCGCCTCCTCGAGCTCGTCGGTCGCCGCGTCGAGATCGCCGAGGATCGTGTGCGTCACGCCGATGTTGCGCAGCGCGTCGCCCGCGAGGTGCAGGTCTTCCTCTTCGTCGAACTCGAGCAGCGTGCGCGCCTCCCCGAAGGTCGTGAGCGCTTCGGCGTAGTAGCCCTTGCGGCGCTGCGTCTCGCCGCGCACGAACAGCGCCTGCACGAGGCCATGCGTGTCGCCGCGCTCGCGCAACGCCCGCACGGCGTCCTCGATGAGCCTCAGTGCCTCGTCGAACTCCTGCAGCTTGTAGGCGGCGCGCGCACGCCACACTTCGAGGCTCGGGCGTGCGACCTGTGCCGCCCGCGGAAGGCGGTCGATCCAGTCCGCGAGTCCGTGGGCCTGACCCTGCTGGATCAGGCGCGGCGCAATCGCTTCGAGCAGGTCGCCGGCCTCGTCCCACGCTTCCAGCTCGAAGAGCAGATCCGCGGCCTCGTTGAGCATGCCGAAGCGCATCAGCGCGTCCGCAGAGTTGCGACCGGCGCGCGCGTAGGCCGCCGCATCCTCCTCGCGGAACTGCTGCATCAGCAGCGCGCGCATGAGCGGATGACAGCGGTACGCGGGCGGGTCGTCGCTCTGCTGCGACACGAACAGCAGCCGCGACGCCGCTTCCTTCAGCCGCTGCTCGGCGTCCCCGCGAGCGGTCACGTCGTCGCACAGCGCCGCCGTCCAGAGTGGCAGCAGCGACACGGACCGAAGGAATGCGCGCAGCTCCGGCGTCAGCGTCGAGAGCGCCTCGCCCTGCACGTACTCCGCGAGCGACAGCCCGACGTTCGACCCGGGGTGCGTGGCGCCTTCGGCGCCGGACGGCATGCCGCCGCTGATCCCGAGCACCAGCGCCGCCGCCCAACCCTCCGTGCGCTCGAAGAGCATCTCCGCTTCGTCGTCCGATACCGTGCGCCTGAGCGACGCGAGCAGCTCGCGGATCTCGCGCGACGTGAACGCCAGGTCCTCCGTGCCGATCGTCGTGACGTCGCGGCGCGCGATCAGGCGCGAGAGCGGCGGCACGGGCGGCCGCGTGCGCGACGTCATGATGACGTGCAGGTTCTCGGGCGCGCGTTCGAGCAGGATGCCGAGCAGCTGCATGACCGGCTCGGAGTCCTGCACGACGTGCACGTCGTCGAGCACAAGCACCAGGTAATCGTCCTGCGCCGCGAGGTGGTTGATCAGCGCCGTCGCGATGCTGCGCGGCTGCCAGAACCGCTCGTCACCCAGCGGCGGCGCGGCGCCGGCACCGCGCTCGATCGCGGCCCCGAGCGCGCGCGTGAACACGGGCAGCGCCGCATCCCAGTCATCGAGCGACAGCCAGATCGGCCGGAAGTCCGCCGTCTGCAGCCAGTCGACGGCGAGCGTCGTCTTGCCATAGCCGGCAGGCGCCGCGATCAGCGTCCCCTTCGTGCCGATCGCGCTATCGATGATCGAGTTGAGGCGGGCGCGGCGGACGATGTCCTCGCGGCGGCGTGGCGGTACGAGCTTCGAGGCGGCCACGCCGCCTGTCTCGGGCATCCGGTTCGCCGTGCGCGGAGGCTCCATCCGCACGATTATACGGATTCACCTCGGACTGACGGGTACGTGACAGCCAGGCACCGCCGTTCGCGGGGCAAGAGCTCGCGCACGCGCACGGACGCGCTCCCACGCTCTGCCGCTTCGCCCCGCACATGGCAACGCTCGCCCGGAACACATCTTTTCGAATCTGCGCTTGCTTGCTGCCCTTGTGCGGCGCCTGTTAGGCTGAATCAGCATTATCGGAGGGCGCAAACGTGCCACTGCTCGCAGGTCTCGGTCCACTCGGAGCGCCGGAGCTCATCATCGTTCTCGTGATCGTCGTGCTGATCTTCGGCGTCGGACGGTTGCCGGACGTCGGCGGCGCCGTCGGCAAGAGCATCCGCGAATTCCGCAAGGCCACCAAGGACCCGGAGGAGCACGAGACCACGGTCATGACATCGACCGACGCGCCCGTGGCGAACGGCGCGACGAAGGCCGGGTCGGACCTCAGCGCCGCGCAGTCGACCGTCTTCTGTGGTGAGTGCGGGACGAAGAACGCCGGCACCGCCAAGTTCTGCGCCAACTGCGGGCACGCCATCTCGACTCCGGTCGCGTAGCACCCGCGCGAACGAACGCACGAAAGACCGCCCCAACCCGGCGGTCTTTCTCTTTTATCTCTACAGGCCCGGTGGCCGGAAGTGCCGCCGCTCCCATCGCGCGTACAACCAGATCGCGACGACGGTCGGGATGATCGTAATGAGCGCGAGCGCGGGGTGGATGCCAAACAGCACGAATGTCGCAACGATGTCCCCGCCGGCCACGAGCAGGACGGCGAGAAGCAGCCCCACCATCCCCAGCATGCTGCGGCTCAGCGCTAGCACATCGAGGCAGCCGGGCGGTTGGTCCTCCGGCGGTTCGTGGTAGTACCCCATCGGCCGTATGATACTTGCGCATCGGCTCGCGCACGGGGAGGTGATGATGGACCGCGACGCGGCGTGGGAATTGCTCTGCGAGTACACGGAGATGGAAGGTCTGCGTAAGCACGGCCTCGCGGTCGAGACGGTGATGCGCCATTTCGCGCGCAAGCACGGCGGGGACGAGGAGACCTGGGGCATCACCGGCCTCCTGCACGACTTCGACTACGAGCGCTGGCCCACCGCTGAAGGGCACCCGTTCGAGGGCAACAAGATTCTCAAAGAGCGCGGCTACCCGGACGACGTCACGACCGCGATCATGGGCCACGCCGAGTACAGCGGCGTCCCGCGCGAGACGCCGATGGCGAAGACCCTGTTCGCCGCCGACGAACTGACCGGCTTCGTCACCGCTGTCGCTCTCGTGCGCCCGAACAAGAGCATCTTCGAAGTCGAGCCTTCGTCCGTGCGCAAGAAGATGAAGGACAAGGCGTTCGCGCGCCAGGTGAACCGCGATGACATCGTCAACGGCGCCGATCAGCTCGGCGTCGAGCTCGACGCCATGATCGGCGAGGTCATCGAGGCATTGAAGCAAAACGCCGACGCGCTGGGGCTGCGCGGTTCCGTCTGAACCGCCTCCCGAAGCGGCCGGTCCCCTCCGGCGGGGCGGGATCGGGCAGCACCGCCCACCCGGCGAGCAGCGCCACCTCCGCGAACGCATCGAGCAGGTACACGGGCGAGATCCTTCCCCGCTGCACGTAGTAACTGTCGATGATCGCGAACCCGGCGGCGCTCCCCTGCCCCAGCAGCTGGATCTCCGGCGATACGCGCTCGCGCACGCCGGCGACGACCATCACGCCGCCCATCACCGCGACGAGCACGCCGACCGTGTTCACCAGCCAGAAGTCCTGCTTCCGCCCGGTGACCTTCTCGAAGCTACGCCGGTGGATGAGCGGCCACGCGCCGGTGAGCACGAAGTAGCTGCCCTGGATGATCGCAAGCGACCGGCGGTCCAGCGGGAAGCGCATACCCGAGTGTCGAACAGGCGGCGGCCGTGGCCAATTACCCGAAGCGCGCGTCAGGCCCGCGGGCGAATGATCCGCCGGTGCTCGGGCCCCTGCTCCTCGTCCTCGTCGCCGTCCGCGTCGAGCTCATCGTCGATGCCTTCGACGTCGGCTTCGTCCTCGTCCCAATCTTCATCATCGCCGTCATCATCGCCGCCGCCGAGGAAGTGATCGAGCGGGTGGCTGCTCCACCAGAGATAGACCAGGAGCGCCAGGAAGATCAGCGAGACGACGAAGATCAGCGCGCTGTCACCCCAGCTTCCGTCACGGCTGATCGTCAGGTCGTAGAACGTCGGGACCACGATCGCCAGTTGCGCCGCGTACGGTACCCAGAGCAGGTTGCGGTACTGGTCGCGCCGCCACGCGAGCAGGCCGTAGATCGGCGCGATGACCAGCATGTACGCGCCGACCACGCGCTCGGGCGCCGCGCCGCCGCCGAACGACAACGCGCCGACGCCCTGCGTCAGCAGTGAGAAGCCGGCAAAGAACGTCCACAGCGCCAGCAGCACCATCAGCAGGCGGAAAGCGCCGTACGCGCTGATCACCGCGATGGCGTTATCGGGCTGCGTCTCTTCCTGCGGCGTCGGTGGCGGCGGTGGCGGACCCGCGCGTGCGCTCAATACTCGCCCGCCTGCTTCGGCATGTACATCATCAGCAGCATAAGGAAGATCGCCGCCACCAGGATGGGTATCACCGCCTGCCCGGCGCCGATGGTGCCCCGCGCCCAGTGGAACGCCGTCGCGAAGAGCGCGATGAACTGCTCGAGCGTCGCGAGCCAGAGGACGATCCGGTAGCGGATCGGGTTGCGCGCGGCGTACAGGTAGGCGATCGCCAGCACGACGACGGCGCCGCTCACCGAACGGCCGCCGAGCGCGCCGTCGATGCTGCCGACCTTCAGCAGGCTCGTCTGCCCGAGCTCGAGGAGGAAGGCCAACAGATCCCAGGCGGCCAGCAGCACCAGCACGAGCTGGAGCCGCGCCTGCGACGCCGCGTTCGGGCGGCCGATCTGCTGCCGGACCGTCATCGCAACCTCCCCGGATTCGTGCGGATTCTATCGCATGGGCGGCCCGGGCCCGTCCCGGGAAGCCCAACGAAAACGCCCGAAGCCGTGGCTCCGGGCGTTCTTCAATCGCATCGGGTCGAGTTAGCTAGTCGTTCTCGTCCAGCAGGTCGCTCTCCAGGTCGTCGTCGTCCTCATCGTCGTCGTCCTCTTCGAGCTCGTCGACCGGCTCATCAGACTCGGCGATGCCCCGCGTGCCCCAGATTGTCTCGTAGTTCTCGCCCGTAATCGCGTTGCGGACCTCGTCCCCCTCGTACTTCGCCAGTTGGGCGTAGCAGCGCTCGCACTCGCGCACCATCTCCGGGGAGCCGAGCTCGGCGTAGCGACGGACGATATGGTCCCAGATGCCCAACTCGGCCAGACTGCGCACGAACTTGGGCCAGGGGATCAGCGTGATGCTGTCCGGCTTGCCGAAGCGCGGCCGCATCTTCAGCAGCGATTGGAATCGCTCTTCCGGCGTCTTCGCCATGGGTACGACGCGGATCAGCGGACCATCGACATCGTTCGTCCGCACGTCCATCAGCAGCGTCTTGCGCAGCATTGGGAAGTACAGCGCTACGACCTCGGCGACATCGATGTTGCGGTTTACCTCAGAGACGTCGATGCGGTAGTCAGCGTCCAGAGTGACCCTCCTTCGACCGTGACGGCCAGATCCATGATAGCACGGTGACTGTGCGGCAACCGCAGCATCGCGCACCCGTCAAGGTCCGCCGCCGGCGCGCACGCACGCGTCTGCCATAAGGGATATGACGGAGGACGTTATGATCGACGAACCGGTATCCGCCGCGCCGCGATGAGCTGGCCACGACGGCGAACTCGCGCCGCGCACTCATCGCGATGACGAGCGCCATCGTTTGGAGCGGAGCACGCTGTCATTCTGAGCGCAGCGAAGAATCTCTCCGTTAGCTCAGATCATTACGGCCTGAGTCGGGCGTGCGGCTGGGCCGCGCGCAATGTCGTTCCTGCGACAGCGAACCGCTCCGCCGGCCCG
>DASUKS010000088.1:0-4438 GCA_036278595.1 Dehalococcoidia bacterium | reverse complement strand
CCGTGGTGAACATCGACAACGGCTTCGGCGGCGGCTATCTCGCCGCCAGCATCAACCGCCTCGCCCTCGAGCGCCGCGACTGACGCGGCTTCCGGCCGCGCGCGGGCGAGGCTACGCTTCCCATCGATGGACCTGAAGCCGTACATCCGCGACATTCCGGACTTCCCCGTGCCCGGCATCCTCTTCCGCGACATCACGCCGCTGCTGCGCGAGCCAAAGGCGTACGAGTACACCGTCGACGCGCTGACGGAGCACGTGCGCGCATTGGAGGTGGATGCCATCGTCGCGGTCGAGGCGCGCGGCTTCCTCTTCGCGGCGCCGATGGCCACACGCCTCCACCTGCCGTTCGTGCCGGTGCGCAAGCCGGGCAAGCTGCCGTTTCAGCACCACTCCGTCGAGGTCGCGCTCGAATACGGCCTCGCGCGGCTCGACATCCACACCGACGCCCTTCCGGACGGCGCACGCGCGGTGATCGTCGATGACCTGCTCGCCACGGGCGGCACGGCGGCCGGCGCCGCGCGGCTCGTCGAGATGCTCGGCGGCGAGGTCGCCGGCATGGCCTTCGTCATCGAATTGGCCGCGCTCGGCGGCCGCGCGCTCCTGCGGCCGTACAACGTGCACGCACTCGTGCGCTACGACTGACCGCACGCTACTCCTCGGCGCGCATCCTCGATACGATCGCTCGTGCCGAAGATCCGGGTGCTGGAACGAAGGGGCGAGCGTCCATGACCACCATGACGAAGCCGCGCGACAAGCGCATGCTCATGGTCATCTCACACACGCACTGGGACCGCGAGTGGTACCTGCCGTACCAGTCGTTCCGGGTCCGGCTCGTTGGCCTCATGGACGAGCTGCTCGAGATCTTCGACACCGACCCGGACTATCGGTGCTTCATGCTCGACGGCCACACGATCCCGCTCGAGGACTACCTGGAGGTGCGGCCGGAGCGCTTCGATGACGTCGAGCGCGCGGTGAAGACCGGCCGGCTGCTCGTCGGCCCGTGGTACATCATCCCCGACGAGTTCCTGCCCGGCGGCGAGGCCCTTGTCCGCAACTTCCTGCGCGGGCACCGCATCGCCAACATGTTCGGCGGGCCGATGAAGGTCGGTTACATCCCGGACCCCTTCGGCCAGATCGCGCACATGCCGGCGATCCTGCGCGGCTTCGGCATCGAGAACGCGACGATGTGGCGCGGCGCGGACGAGTCGCTGAAGACGACGGAGTTCTGGTGGGAGTCGCCCGACGGCAGCGAGGTGCTGACGATCCACAAGCCGAAGGGCTACGGCGTCGCATCGGTGCTGCCGCAACAGCCGAAGGCGCTGATGGCGCGCATCCGGCAGATCCGCGACGAGCTGGAGCCGTACGCGACGACGCCGTACGTGCTGCTGATGAACGGCAGCGACCACCTGCCCGCGCAGCCGGAGCTGCCCGCGATCCTGCGCACCGCCAACGACCAGCTCGATGACGCGTTCCTCCGCCACAGCTCGCTGCCCGAAGTCTTCGAGCGCGTGCGCGAGGTGATGGGCGACCGCGCGCACGAGTGGCCGCGGCACATCGGTGAGTTCCGCAGCGGCGCCCGCGCGCACCTGCTGCCCGGCGTCATCTCCGCGCGCATGTGGATCAAGCAGGAGAACCAGGAGTGCGAGGACCTGCTCGCGCACTGGGCGGAGCCGTTCTCCATCTGGGCCGACATCCTTCGTAAGGAGATGGGCGACGAGTGGAAGATCCCGCTCCCGATCACGACGGCCCACATGCCGTTCCCCACCGAAGAGGCATCGATCGCCGGCCTGATCGACCGCGCCTGGCGCCACCTGCTCGAGAACCAGCCGCACGACTCCATCTGCGGCTGCTCCGTCGATCCGGTGCATGAGGAGATGCGGCAGCGTTACCGCTGGGTGAAGGAGATCGGCGAGGAGATCGTGCGCCAGTCGCTGCGCACGATCTCGGCCCTCGGCCCCGACCACCCGCTCGGCTCGATCGCCGTCTTCAACCCGACGCCGCAGCCGGCGACGGCGTACGTCACGACGACTGTCTCGTGGTCGCCCGACACGCCGGTGATCGGTGTCGTCGGACCTGCCGGCGAGCGCATCGCGGCGGCGCAGGTCGGCGCCACGCGGGAGGTCGTCGTGCCGGCGCGCGAGATCGTGGGCTTCGACCGCATGCGCGCGGAAGTCGGCTTCGTCGCGAAGGACGTGCCCGGCTATGGTTACAAGATCTACCACCTGGAGGAGGCGTCATCGCCGCAGCCCGAGCTGCCGGCGCATGACGCGGCAGCGGGCATCGACAACGAGTACCTCCACGTTGAGGCGGACGCGGACGACGGCACGCTGACCGTGACCGACAAGCGCAACGGCCGCGTGCTGCGCGGGCTCAACCGCTTCGTCGATGGCGGCGACCGCGGCGACGAGTACAACTTCTGCGCGCCAGAAGACGACCGGCTCGTCGACCGCGCGGGATCGCGCCCGAAGCTCCGCGCCTGGGCCGCGCCCGGCGTGCAGACGCTGACCGTCGAGCTGACGTACGACCTGCCATCCGGCCTCAGCGCCGACCGCAGCGCCCGCAGCCAGGCGACCTGCGGCGAGCGCATCGTCTCGCACGTGACGCTGGCCGCGGGCGTGCCGCGCATCGACATCGAGACGACGATCTACAACGCGGCCGAAGACCACCGCCTGCGCGCTCACTTCCCGTCCGGCGTGCGCGCGACCGTGTCGAAGGCGGACGAGCACTTCGGCGTCATCGAGCGGCCGGTGCAGATCGCCGACTGGGACCCGGCGACGCAGATGGAGCAGCCAGTGGGCACGTACCCGCACAAGGCGTTCGTGAGCGTCGACGATGGCAACCTGGGGCTCGCGATCGCGAACCGCGGCTTGCCGGAGTACGAAGTGCTCGACACGGCCGACGGGGCGGAGATCGCGCTCACGCTGATCCGGTGCGTGGGCTGGCTTTCGCGCAACGACCTGACGTCGCGCAGGGGCGGCGCTGGCCCGCAGCTGCGTTCGCCCGGCGCCCAGCTCACGGGGAAGAACGTCGTCGCCTACAGCATCATCCCGCACGAAGGGGACTGGGCGTCCGCGAACGTGCACGTGCTCGCGGTGCAGTTTCTGCGCGACATGCGCGCGCGCTGGGACCGCCACGCGATTGGCCGCCTCCCCGCCGTGGGTTCGCTGCTCGAGGTCTCGTCTCCCGCGTTCCCGGTGAGCGCGATCAAGCGCGCGGAGGACGCCGACGGTGTGGTCGTGCGGCTGTACAACATCATGCAGGCGCCGGCCGAGACGGCGGTTGACCTGCTGCCGGTGCACGGCGTTGTGTCGATGGTCAACCTCAACGAAGAGGAGATCGCCGAAGTGCCACGCGTGGACGGCGAGGTCCCGGTACAGGCCCGCACAAACGAGATCGTCACGCTGCGCTTCAGGTACGAATAGCCGGCGGCCTTACGGGCGTGTGCTCACGTCGAGGCGCTACTCGCCGCCGCGGCGCCGCCCGATGTGCCTGTGTCGACCACCTTCTGATCGAACGACCGCAGGACGGCGCCGGTGAACGCCGCATTGACCTGATCGGGCTCGCCGGCGAACAACGTCGACACGCGGGCGTTGCCTCGCGCCCACGCGTATAGCTCCAGCGCCATGTCCACGCCGACGCCCTCGACTTCCATGTGGATGTCGTACGCCATCGCGACGCCGCCGGCCGGCGCCGCGGCGGACGCGTTCCGCGGCGTGAAGTCGATGCGGTCGTCGCTGCCGGTCTCCTGCCCGGAGCCCGCGCTGAGCACAGCGAGCAGGCAGCGCTGCGCCTGGCCGCTCTCCAACGCCTGCCTGACCTGCGACTGCGTCGCTTCGACCGCGGCGGCCGTCTCCTCGATCGCGACCTCCGTCTCGACGCTCGTTGGCACGAGCGTGCGGCCGGTGAACTGCGTGAACTCGACCTTCGCCTGCCCGATCGGCCGCTCGTCGGCCGCGCCGGGGGCGCCGAAGAGGCTCGAGAGCGGCCTCAGCACGTCGAGGCCATCGCACGCGGGTTGCTGCTGGAAGGCCGTAGCGAGCGCCTGGGCGTCTTTGCCGAACGAGTCGCGTGCGACGGCGCGCCATCCTTCGCCCGGCAGCGCGTCCGCGTCCAGCATCGCGGCGTGCGCCAACTCGTCGGCGCGTTCGGGTGCGAAGAACACCGGACGCGCGTCGGGCGAGGGCGTCGCTGCGGGCCGCGCCGGCGACGCACCTGACGTGCAGGCGGCGGTCCCGACCGCGAACGCCGCGATCGCGAGAATCGAGGTGACCTTCCGCATGCTCCCCCTTCGGCGACGGTCGTTCGCGACGAGCGTGCCATCTTGAGGTCTCGGCGGCGGCGAGTCCGTCCTGAAGGCAAAATGGCAGTCTGTTCGGGAAGTGCGACCATGCGGGATGCGATGTCGGCGCTCTCCTGTACTATATGCGGGTAACGGGCG
>DASUKS010000087.1:0-11803 GCA_036278595.1 Dehalococcoidia bacterium | reverse complement strand
GTACAGCCGCTGCCCCAGCGCGGCCCACTCGGTCAGCTTGCGCTCGTCCAGGTACGGCATCGTCGCCGGGCTCGCCTTGAAGAACGCCCCCGCCACCACGGACGAGTACTCCGCGAGGTCGCGTCCCGCGTGCGCCCAGCGACGGAACGCCGCGGGCTGAAGCTGGTGCAGCACCTCCGGCGACACCCGGAAGTACTCGACCGCCGCCTCCCACGACCGCAGCGAGTGCGAGGCCAGCGCCACGCCCTCGTCCGTCCACGTGCGGAAGTCGCCGTCGCTCAGCGTCCCCCGCAGCCGCTCCGCCACCGCGCGATACTCGCCCGCCAGCTGCGGCGAATATGCCGCCAGCTTCCCCTCGACCTCGCCCAGGTAGGAATCCTCGATCATGCTTCAGTCTATCGATCCGCCCGCCCTAGCCCACGCGAAACGGGCGAATTGCCGGGCACAAGCCCGGTCTGCGGTCTGCTGTCTGTTGTCTGTCGTCGGTCTGTTGTTGGCTGTGGCCTGTTCGCCGCACGAACGGCCGTTTATCCGCCATCCCGTCATGCCAGCACAACCTCACACGTCCAGCCGAAACGCCCGCTGCGTCGTGACGAACCTCAGCCGCTCGTAGAACGCGTGCGCCTCCGCGCGCCGCATGTTGCTCGTCAGCGCCACCTTGTAGCATCCCGCCTCGCGCGCCGCCGCGATCGCCTCGCGCATCAGCGCCGCGCCGATGCCGCCCCGGCGTGCGTCCTCGCGCACGACGACGTTCTCGATGATCCCGTACGGCCGCCCGTCATGCGTCAGATTCGTCACGACGATGAGCGTCACGCTGCCGACGACCGCCCCCGCGCGCTCGGCCACGAACAGGCGCTGCCGCCGGTCGGCGAGCACGTCGCCGAGCGCGCGGCGCTCCGCCTCGCTTGGCGCCGTCGTGCGCGTCTCGTCGGAGAGCAGGGCGTACAACCCGAGCAGCGCGGCCAGATCCCGCTCGTGTGCTACGCGTACCGTGACATCGTTGGTGGCCGGCGGCATGCGGGAGTGTATCAGCGGCCGATCGCGCCTGCCGTGCGCTCCGTCGACGCGCGCACCAGCGCCTCGACCAGCCCCTCTATCGTGAACGTGTCCGCTACGACCGCCGGCTCGAGCCCGGCGTCGCGCACCGCCTGCGCCGTCACCGGCCCGATCGCCGCGATCAGCACGCCGCGTAGCGGTCCGACGTCGCCGCCGAGCATCGCGATGAGGTTCCGCACGGACGAGGAGCTTGCGAACGTCGCGATGTCCACCTCGCCCGCGCGCAGCCACTGCAGCGCCTCGCTCGCGGGCTCGTGCGGCACCGCCGCCTCGTACAGCACCAGCTCGTCGACGCCGACGCCCTGCTGCGCCAGCTCGTCGACCAGCAGCTCACGCGCGCCGGTCGCCCGCGGCAGCAGCACGCGCTCTCCGCGCATGACGCGCCCGCGGAGCGCGTCGGCCAGCCCTTCCGCCACGAAGCGTTCTGGTACGACGTCCGCGCTCAGCCCGGAGCGCCGGAGCGCGTCCGCCGTGCCCGGCCCGATCGCGGCGATCATCGTGCGCGCGAACGCCCGTGCGTCGAGCCCCGCCTCGCGCAGGTGCCCGAAGAACAGCTCGACAGCGTTCGCGCTCGTGAACACGCACCAGCCGTACGCGGATGTCCGCAGTCCGTCGATCGCGCGCGCCAACTCGTTCGGATCCGCCTTCGCCACGATCTCCAGTGACGGCAGCTCGATCGGTTCCGCGCCCTGCGCCGCGAGCGCGCGCGACAGCTCGCTCGCCTGCTGGCGCGTCCGCGTGACGAGCACCCGCTTCCCGAAGAGCGGCCGCGCGTCGAACCAGCGCAGGTCGTCACGCAGCCGCGCGACTTCGCCCACCACCGTCACCGCCGGCGGCCGGATGCCCGCCTCGCGCACCGCCTGAGCGATCGTCGCGAGCGTGCCGGTCGCGACGCGCTGGCGCGGCAGCGTGCCCCATTCGATCACCGCTACGGGCGCCGCTGCGTCCCGGCCATTCTCGACGAGCCGCTCCGCGATCTGTGCCAGCCGCTCGGTGCCCATCAGGAACACGAGCGTGTCGACGCCCGTCGCCAGCCGCGCCCAGTCGATGGCGCTCTCGTCCTTGGTCGGGTCCTCGTGCCCGGTGATCACCGCGAACGACGACGCGAGCGCTCGATGCGTGACGGGGATCCCCGCGTACGCCGGCGCGGCGATCGCCGATGTCACGCCCGGGAGCACCTCGAACGCGACGCCCGCCGAACGCAGCGCCTCCGCCTCCTCGCCGCCGCGCCCGAAGACGAACGGGTCGCCGCCCTTCAGCCGCACCACCCGCTTCCCCGCCCGCCCCTTCTCGACGAGCAGCGCGTTGATCTCGTCCTGCGTCAGTGCGTGCCGGTCGGGCATCTTGCCCGCGTAGATCTTCTCCGCGCGCTCCGGCGCCAGCGCCAGCAGCCGCGGGTTCGCGAGCCGGTCGTACACGACGACCTCCGCCGCCGCGAGCCGCGCCGCGCCTCCGACCGTGATCAGGTCGGGATCGCCCGGACCCGCGCCGACCAGCGACACCATCCCGTGCTTGCCCGAGATCATTGCGCCTCGACGAATCGCGCCGCGCCCTGCGCCAGCAGTTCGTCCGCAAGCCGCACGCCGAGCGCTTCCGGGTCGGACGCCACGCCGCGCACCTCACCGCGGAACACGCGTGCGTCGTCTCCTGCGATCATCCCCCGTAGCCGCAGCGTCTCGCCTTCGATCGAGCCGTATGCCGCGACCGGCAGCCGGCAGCCGCCGCCGAGCCGCCGCAGGTACGCGCGCTCCGCCTCGACCGCCGCCCGCGCGTCGCCGTCCTCGATGACCCGCACGGCTGCGCGCGCCTCGGCGTCGTCGGCACGCGTTTCGATCGCCAGCGCGCCCTGCCCGACGGCGGGCAGCATCTCGTCGATGTCGAACACCTGCGCCGCCTTCGCCGCGAGGGCGAGCCGCCGCAGGCCGGCCATCGCCAGCACCGCGCCGTCGTAGGCGCCTTCCTCGACCTTCCGGATCCGCGTGTCGACGTTCCCCCGGATCTCGGCCGTCCCGATATCGCTCCGCAGATGCCGAAGCTGGACGGCGCGCCGTCCAGCGCCTGTGCCGATGCGCGCGCCCGCCGGCAGATTGCCGAGCCGGCGCCCATCGCGCGTCACCAGCCCATCGCGCACGTCCTCGCGTTCGGGGACGGCCGCGATCACGAGCCCCGATGCCGTCTCGGTCGGCAGGTCCTTCAGGCTGTGCACCGCGATGTCGATCTCGTGCGCCAGCAGCGCGTCTTCGATCGCCTTCGTGAACACGCCGAGCCCGCCGATCGCGCTCAGCGGCGCGCTCGTCCGGTCGCCTTCGGTCTTGATCTCGCGCACCTCGAGCGACACGCGCGGCTCGGCGGCGCGCAGCGCCTCGCGCACGAGCTCAACCTGGCGCAGCGCCAGCTTGCTCGCCCGCGTCCCGATGATGAGCGTGCGGGTCATCGCGATCTGCCCCGGGCCGTGGAGGTCACTCGTCTTCGTCCGCGCCGTCCAGCGCGAACAGCGCCCGCATCGCCTCGACGTATCGCTCGCCGTCGCCGGCCGTCTTCAGGCGTGCGATCGGGTCATGCAGAAGCTTCTTCACGATCGCCGAGGTCATTGCTTCGATCCGCTTGCGGTCCGCAGCGCTCAGGTTCGTCTTCGAGAGCGTGCGCTCCATCTCCGCCATGCGCACGATCTCCGCCTGCGCGCGCAGCGCGGCGATCGTCGGCACCACTTCCAGCGTGCGCATCCACTCGCCGAACTTCACGACCGCCTCGTCGATGATCTCCTCGACGTGCACGACCTCGCTCTTGCGCAGATTGATGTGCGCCTGCGCGATCCCCTGCAGCCCGTCGATGTCGTACAGGTGCACGCCCGGCACCTCGCGCACCGCCGGGTCGATGTCACGCGGCACCGCGATGTCGATCAGCACCATCGGCCGCTTCGGCCGGCGCGCCATTACGCGCCCGACGAGCTCCCGTTCGATCACGAACTGTTCGGACCCTGTCGAGCTGATGACGATGTCCGCCTGCTCGAGGCACGCGTCGAGGTCCTCAAATGGCCGCGCCGTGCCGCCCAGCTCGGCCGCCAGCTCGGTCGCGCGCTCCGGGCTGCGGTTCGTCACCAGCAGCCGCTCGACGCCGCTCTCGCGCAGGCTTCGCGCCGTCAGCTTCCCCGCCTCGCCGGCGCTCACCACGAGCACCGTCTTGCCTGCCATCTCTCCCAGCGTCGACCGCGCGAGTCCGACCGCCGTCGAACTCACCGAAACGGCGTAGCGCCCGATGTGCGTCTGGCTGCGCGCCCGCCGCCCGACGCGGATCGCCGTGTGGAACAGCCGCGACAGCGCGACGTTCTGGGTGCCCGCGACCGTGGCCGCGGCGAACGCCGCCCGCACCTGCCCCAGGATCTCCGACTCGCCGATCACCATCGACTCGATGCCGGCCGCCACCCGGAACAGGTGCCGCGTTGCTTCCTTGCCCGACAGCGCGTAGAACGGCGCGCCCTCGATCGGCGCCACGCCCTTCGCTTCGGCGAGCAGCGCCACCACTGACCGCGGATCGCCGATGCCGCGCGGCGCGATCGTGTACACCTCCGTCCGGTTGCAGGTCGAGATCACGGCCGCGCCGCTGTACCGCTCGCGCAGCAGCGCCAGCGCCGCCGGAAGCTCCGCGGCCGTCAGCGCGAAGTGCTCGCGCACGGCGATCGGCGCGGTTTTGTGGGAGATGCCGACGAGCGAGACCTGCATCCCTACGCGTCCCCCGCGGCCGCCGGCGCCAGTTCGATCCCAAGTCGCTCGACCAGCCGCGCCCGCGCCGCCACGTACTTGCGCTGCGCGAGCAGTACCCGCAGCTGCTCGTCGATCGCCTCCTGCCACGTGTCGTTCTCGATCTTGATCCCGCGCTGCCGGACCTCCTGCCGCACCTCGGCGAGCAGGTCAGCGAGCGCCGGCATGTCTTCCGTCAGGTACGCGTCCAGCTCCTCGCGCAGCCGCCGCGCGAGCGCCGGACTCGCGCCCGCGGTCGATGCCGCCAGCGTGATCTTCCCCTTGCGCACGACGCTGGGAAGGATGAAATCGCAGTTCTTCGGGTCGTCCGCGGCGTTCACCCAGATGCCCCGCCGCTTGCCCGCCGCCGAGACCTCGGCGTTGATGGCGCCGTCGTCCGTCGCGACCATCACGAACTCGTAGCCGTCGTCGAGATCCGACTCCCGGTAGGCGCGCGCGATGTGCGCGATGCGACCCGCGTCCGTGTGCTCCTGCAGCTCCGGGATCAGCTCCGGGCTCACCACCGTGATGTCCGCCTCGCCCGCAAGCAGCCCGCGCACCTTCTCGGCGCCGACGTGCCCGCCGCCGATGACGATCACCCGGCGCCCTTTCGTCTCGATGAAGATCGGGTACAACGCCATCGCTACCGATCCGCCGCCTCTCCGCGCTCACGCCGGCGCGCGCGTACGTAGCGCCGCGAGCGCTCCTGCGCCATCGCCTGCTGCTGCTCGAAGTCGCTCACGTACGAGTCGGGAAGCTCGCCCGCCGGGTCGCCCACACGCACCGGCGTGTCCGCGGGCCCCGTGCGCGGCAGGATTGCGCCCGCACCGAGGAACGCGCCCCTCAATTCGAGCGATGCCGCGAAGATGTCGAGGAGTCGCCACGGCCCGATCCGCCCGGGTACTCGTCGCTTCTCAGGCATGCCGGTTCGCCCCCCGCAACGGCGTCTCGATGTCGTCCTCCGCGGACTCGTACGCGCTCGCCATGCCGAGCAGCACCTCGTCCGCGAGCGCCATGATCTGCTCGCAGACCTCGACGGCCTCGCTCGCCGGTGTGCCGGTTTTCGCGAGCGCCTGCTTCGCCGACTGGTCAAGGTTGCGACGGAAGAAGGTGAAGCCGCGCATCGCCTGCGATAGCGAGATGTCCGAAGCGACGAGCTCCATCCCGTACTCCGCGCCGGTCTCGCGCGCCTCTTCGAGCAGCGACATCTTGCGCCCGCGCTTGCTGACGTACGCCGCCACCAGCCCCATCAGCCGCCGCCCGAGCGGCCGCAGCTTCTCGCGATGCGCTGCGTCGACGTGGTCGTACCAGTCCGCCTGGCCGCGATTCAGCTGCCGCCGGATCCGGCGGGTTGCGATGTCGCCGACATCGGTGACGCGCCGCCGCCCCGACCGCCCGCTGACGATCTCGCGCACGTCCGTCTCGGCGAACCGCCGATGCCCGCCCGGCGTGCGGAACGTGCGCACCTGACCGGCGTCCGCCCAGCGCCGCAGCGTCGACTCGTCGACGTTGAGCAGCCGGCACGCCTGCCCCAGCGTCAGCCAGCGGCCGTGTTCGAAGCGCTCGTTCTCGGGCAGCGTAGGTTCGCGAGCAGTGAATGTAGGCAAAACTTGGTAATTACCTGTCTGCGCCGTGCCAGTGGAAGAATTCTAGAAGCGATCGACTGCTAGTGTCAATTCTCACAAGCCCCGGCCCTCACCCGTCGCGTCCGCACGTCAAGCTCGGACGCTGATCGCGAGCCCGCCCGAAGTGAACGCCGTCCGCAACGGCCGCTCGTCGAGCCCTGACAGGAGGGGCGGCGATGCCTCCCCAGTCGCCAGGCCTCAGTCCCCAATCCCCAGTCCCCAGTCCCGTCGCCCGACGTTCCAGCGACCACCGGCCAACGACCATCCCCTACAATAAATCCATGCTCGACCTGATCACCCACGGCGACTTCAACCGCCACCGCCGCCTCCGCCGCACCGAAGGCCTGCGCCGCCTCGTCGCGGAGACGCGCCTCTCGCCCGCCGACTTCGTCTATCCGCTCTTCGTGACCCACGGGCAGGGCATCCGCGAAGAGATCCCGTCGATGCCCGGGCAGTTCCGCATCTCGCTCGACCAGGTGTCGCGCGAGGCCGATGACCTCCGCACGCTCGGCATCAACGCCGTCCTGCTCTTCGGCCTGCCGGCGATGAAGGACGACGCCGGCAGCGAGGCCTACGACGACGGCGGCATCGTCCAGGACGCCGTCCGCACCTTCAAGGAGGCCGCGCCGGAGATCGTCGTCATCACCGATGTCTGCCTCTGCGAGTACACCAGCCACGGCCACTGCGGTGTGATCCACGATGGCGACGTCGACAACGATGCCTCCCTCGAGCTCATCGCGCGCACCGCCGTCTCGCACGCCCGCGCCGGGGCCGACGTCATCGCCCCTTCGGACATGATGGACGGCCGCGTCGCCGCCATCCGCGAGGCCCTCGACGACGCGTCCTACGTCTCGACGCCGATCATGGCCTACAGCGCGAAGTACGCGTCCGCGTTTTACGGCCCCTTCCGCGAAGCCGCCGACAGCACCCCGCAGTTCGGCGACCGCCGCGGCTACCAGATGGACCCACCGAACGCCCGCGAAGCCCTGCGCGAGATCGCTGACGATATCGACGAAGGCGCCGACATCGTCATGGTGAAGCCCGCGCTCCCGTACCTCGACGTCCTCTCGCAGGCCCGCCGCGACTTCGATGTCCCGCTCGCCGCCTATAACGTCAGCGGCGAGTACGCGATGGTGAAGGCCGCGGGCGCAGCCGGCTGGATCGATGAGCAGCGCACCGCCATGGAGATCCTGACCTCGATCAAGCGCGCCGGCGCCGACATCATCATCACCTACCACGCGAAGGAAGCCGCCCGCGCCCTTCGACGTATGTAGCGATGCGTTTGGAACGCGTTCCGCCGCTCGCGTCACGGCGCATCAATCGCGCTCGCCAACCGCACTCACCTACGCTCCGCGCTATTCGATCATCACGCGGCGTGACGCTGCGCATACGTGAGGGTGGGCGAGCTTCGTCTTCGCCACGTGGCAAACAGACTTCACGAGCTCTCCTCTCCACTCGTTGGAGAGCGGCCGGGGGGTGAGGTCGCACAGCGCGACTCTCGCGCCTTACTCCTCGCGCCTCGCTCCTCGCGCCTGCGCCACGAGCTCATTCCGCGCCGCCACCGTGCGCGGATGCAGCGGCCAGCGCTCATCGAGCGCGACGAGCACGTGCAGGTCGAGGTACGCGCGCATCGCCGCATCGAGGTCCGTGCCCGCGAGCTCGCGCACGTGCTCGACCGCGCTCCGCCGCTCGATCTTGTGCGGCTCGATCTTGTCAGCGACGAACAGCAGCTTCTGCAGCTTCGACATGTGCGGCGCCGCCGTCGTGTGCGCCGCCACCGCGCCCAGCACGTCCGCATCGACGACGCCGTACTGCTCGCGCAGGATCGGCACCGCGAGCGGCCCGTGCAGCAGCACCGGCTCCAACCGGTCGACGTCGTCCATCGGGTAGCCCTGCTCCTCGGCGATGGTCAGCAGGCGCTCGTCGCTGTGCGCGCGCAGCAGGTCGTGCCCGAGCGCCGCGATGCGCACGGCGTCGCGGTCGATGCCGTGCACCGCAGCCAGCCGCTCCGCCTCGTCGACGACGCGCATCACGTGCTCAGCCAGCCCCGCCGGCACCTTCGCGAGCGCGGCGCGCAGCAGCTCCTCCGCGTCCTTCATCGCAGGCTCTTCGGGAACCGCTTGACGAAGTCGAGCACGCGCCAGGCATCGATCTTCACCCGGATCCGCCGCTGCTCCTTCACGCGCATGCGGCCGAGGTACGCGTCCGCCGCCAGCCCGAGGTAGCGCCGGACGATCTCCGGGTATTCCGCGGCCATCCCCTCCGTGCGCTCCACCGTCGCGGTGCCGTCGATGAGCAGCGCGTTGTATGGCGGCGTGCTCGAATCGATCGTGATCGCCACCGCGCCGTTGCGTTCGAGGGCCGGCACTTTGTCCGCCTTCGGTCCCGTGATCATCACGATCTCGCCGTCGCGATACTGGCACCAGATCGGCACCACGTGCGGCCGCCCGTTCAGGCCGATGTACGCGATCCGCGCCAGGTTCGCCCCCTCGAGCAGCTTCGCCACGACGTCATCATCCAGCGGCAGCGGCCCCGTCGACGTCTCTTGCATGGTCACCCTCCCGCGCCACGATACGCCTCCCCCCGCCTAGATGCGAATCCGGCCCGGTGCACACCGCGACTACCCAGCATTCGTCGAAGATTCGCCGCAAGAGAGGGGTGAGGTCCGCGCGCGAACCAGCTCCCGTGTCGCGCGATCTCACCGCTGTACACACACGATCCCGCATCAGCAGCTCCACTCTCCGCTTGTCGGAGAGGGCCCAGGGGTGAGGTATCGCGGGCGGTCACCCCAACTTCCAGGTGACGAGCTTCTCGGGCCGAATCCGTATCAACACCCGCGGCTCCCCCGGACGCTCGTCGAGGTACGCGCGCGCGTCGTCCACGTACCGCTCGATGATCCGCCTCGCGCCGTCGTACGCGTCGTCGTCGTACGCGACGAACTCCGCCCGCCCGTACGCCACGACCGACGTCTCGCGCGGCGGCGCATCGACCAGCACCGTCACGCGGTTGTCGCGCTGCATGTTCCGGAACTTCGCGCGGTCGCGGTTCGTCGAGACCCAGAACGCCTCGCCGTCCCAGCGGTACCAGACCGTCGTCATCTGCGGCCACCCGCTCCGCCGCAACGTCCCCACGATCAGCGTGTGCCGCTCCGCCAGGAACGCATCGATCTCCGCGCGCGTCAGTTCCATCGCTTCGATTGTATCCCCGGCCCCGACCGACCGCCGTCCATCGTCCGTTGTCTGCACTCTGCTGTCTGCTGTCCCGCACTTGCTCTCGGCGCTTTGTGCGTCGCTCGTCCCTCGTAACCCCTCCGCCTATACTCACGGGCATGCGACACAAGCTCCGCCTCGAAGGCGCCATCACCCCCGACCAGGCTCGCTCCGAGTACGTCTACGTGCCCTTCGAAGTCCCGCCCGGCGCCACGCGGATGGAGGTCAGCTACCACTACGACAACCAGGTCACCGGCGCGCAGGAGACGCACCCCGGCAACAACATCGACATTGGCGTGTTTGATGTTCGCGGGCACGACTTCCTCACCGGCGGCTTCCGCGGCTGGAGCGGCGGCGCTCGCAGCCACTTCTACATCGAACCGCGCTCGGCGACGCCCGGCTACCTGAGCGGCCCGCTGCAGCCGGGCGAATGGAGCATCATCCTGGGCTGCTCGAAGCTCGACGACCCGGTTGTGCACTATCGGGTAAACATCGACTTCGAGCTCGATGTCCTCGGCGCGCCCGAGCAGGACCTGCGCGTCCCCACGCCCGGCGAAGGCCGCGTGCCGCGCGAGATCGCCGGCCCCGCGAGCGGCCGATGGTATCGCGGCGACCTGCACGCCCACAGCGAGCACAGCGACGGCGCCAACAGCGTCGATGAGATCGTGGCCTACACGCGCGACGTCGGCCTCGAGTACTTCGCGCTCACCGATCACAACACCATCACGCACTGGGATGACCTCGCGCGTCTCGACATCGAAGGCGCGCCCCTGCTCGTCTTCGGCGAAGAGATCACGATGTACGGCGGCCACGCCAACGTCTGGGGCCTTGACGGCTGGATCGACTTCCGCGGGACGAACGACGACCTCGTCCGCAAGCTGATCGACGACGCGAACCGCCGCGGCTCGATGTTCTCGATCAACCACCCCGACTCGCCGATCCCCTGGCTGCACCCCGGCGTCCGCAGCTACCAGGCCGTCGAGGTGTGGAACGCGCCGTGGCGCTGGTTCAACGAGCCCGCGCTCGAGCGATGGGAGGCCGACCTCCGCGCGGGCCGCCGCGTCGTCGCCGTCGGCGGCAGCGACTCGCACTGCGTCCCCCCGGCGAAGATGACGCAGCCGAACGGCCCCGGCGAGCCGTGCTCGTGGGTCTACGTCGAAGGCGCCCTGACCGAGCGCGCCGTGCTCGACGCGGTCGCGAAGGGCCACGTCTTCATCTCCGAAGCCCCCACCGGCCCGTTCATCGAGCTGCGCGCCGACGCGGACGGCGACGGCGTCTTCGAGACTCTCCCCGGCGACGTCATCGCGTCACCGCCCGCCCGCGACGTCACCTTCCACGTGCAGTACCGCGGGCCCGACGGCAAGCACATCCGCGTCTTCGGCCGCGAAGGCCTCGTGCGCGAGATCACCTCCGAGACCGAAGAGCACGACAGCGAGTTCACGCTGCGCCTCGAAGGCGACGGCTACCTCCGCGCCGAAGTCCGCGGCTACCGCGGCCGCCCCGACCGCGGGGAAGTCGTGCACGCCCTGACGAACCCGATCTACTGGGGCAGGTGGTAGCGCCGGCGCATCTCTCCAGTCACCACGAAGAGCAGCTCCGCTCTCCACTCGTTGGAGAGGGCCGGGGGAGAGGTATCGCGCGCAGCGCGATCGTCCCGCACATCACGTCCGCTCGCACCGCGAGCCGAGATCCGCGGGCATGCCCCGATTTGTCGCCCGCACGGGCACCCACCTATACTGCTCGCACAGGCGACGACGGAGACGAGTACGCCGCGCGGACTGCCGAGCGAATCCGGGATGGTGTGAGCCGGATGCAGCGACCGCAGCCGAAGATCCCTCCCGAGCCGGTGCGCCGAACGCCATCGAGGCTGCTAAGCGCACCCGGAAGCCCCCGTTATCAGGGCAGGGCGTGACAGCGCCCGGATGAGTGCCCCGCGACCGCGCGGGGAACAAGGGTGGTACCGCGGGCAAACGCCCGTCCCTGGTCTGGGGACGGGCGTTTTGTGTTGCCGGGGGTACCTCACCCCCCAACCCCGTCTCCAACGAGTGGAGAGCAACTGTCTTGAAGATGATGCATCGTGCTCCTTTGGTGGCTGTAGGACGGGAGACGGGTCGGGCCTGGTGCCTGGTCGTGTTCTGTGGGGTACGCTGGCCCGGTAGGACGGGAGACGGGTCGC
>DASUKS010000086.1:0-10184 GCA_036278595.1 Dehalococcoidia bacterium | reverse complement strand
AACCGCTCTTTTCCCTGGCCGATACCTGTGCAAACCCTTCAGCTTGCCGCAGAAAATCGGACGTGCTCGACGGCTACCGTCGATTCGCCTCAACCGGAGAAAAGAGGCGCCCGGACCCGAACGAATGTCTTACCATCGTCGGTTGTTTCGAAGGTCACACCGCCGAGTGCCACGCGGATCGCATCGCCCGCCTGCCACACCTGTGAGACGTCGAGTCCGTCGAGGTCGGCGTGCTCCCAGCTGCGGCCGGCGTCGTCCGTGTGCAGGAGCTCGGGCGCGTCGCAGACATACTTGCTGTCGATCTCGGCCTGCGCGGCGTCACCCGGCGGCAACTGCTCGTCGCGGCACGGCGTCGCGACCACCCACGCCAAGTCGTCGCTCGTCACCGCCGACAGCACGTGGAACCCGGGCAGGAGCGCCGACCAGGTGGTGGAGATGCCGCCGAACCGAAGATTGGCGCCGGGTTGCGGTGGCGCCGCGCTTGCGGGCGGCTCCTCTGGGGCGAGCGTGTACACCTGCGTCCACGTGGCGCCGCCATCCTCCGTTGCTGCCAGAACGTCGCCCTCAACCAAGAAACCGTGCCTCGCATCCGTGAAGACGATTCCGTAGACGAATGGCTCACCCCACGCGGCCGGGAGGCTCAACGAGTGCCACGATTGCGCGCCATCATCCGTGGTCAGCACGTTCGCCCGGCTCAGCGCGATCCAGCCGAGCCGGGCGTCAACGAACATGAGGTCGTTGGCGTAGCCGAAGCCGGATAGTTGGAAGTGCCCCGTGGCGTTCGACCCGTCGGAGGACGACCCGATGAGAGCCCACGTCGAACCTCCATCCCATGTGCGGTAGAGATCCTTCCCCTGCTGGCCGGTGCCCGGTTCGCCCGGACAGAGCATCCACCCATCGCTCGCACCGAAGAACGACGGCAGCGCGATCTCCGCGAACTCGCCGCCGGGGCCGGGCGTGCACGGGTTGTGCACGTCCCTCCATGAGGCGCCGCCATCGGTCGTGCGGGCGAGCACGCCGTTCGCGGTAAGCACCCAGCCGTGCGCTCTGTCGGCGAAACCCACGCGCCGCACGGCATCGGTGCGCGCCGAAGGCTGCCACGTCGCGCCGCCGTCGGTCGTATGCAGCAGGCCGGCCGCGGTTGCCGCCCAGCCCTCCGCGGCTGACGTGAAGCTCAGGCTCCTGCTGCCGCCCGCGATCGTGCCCAACCGCCTCCAGTGAGCCCCGCTGTCGGTGCTTTCGATGACGGCGCCAGCGACGACCGACCAGACATCGGTCCCGACTGCGGAGAGCGCGGTGATGTCATCGGGCATTCTCGAACCCTCGATTCGCGGCACGACGGTCGGGAACTGCGCCGGCGTGGGGACGGCTGTCGTCGCTGGTATGGCGGCCATGGTCGCTGCTGATGCTGGTGTCTTGCGGGCATCCAAAGGCCGCGCGCTCGGTGCGCAGGCACTGGCCGTCGCGATTGCGACCATGCCAGCGACGAGGATACCCACGAAGCGCGCGTTCACGCATCGAGTCTAGCTCGCCGGGGCAAGAGCGGTTCGGAGTTGAAGAGGCGCTCGCGCAGGCTGCATTCGAGCCTGCGCGCGCGGTGGGAAGGGGTTTGAGACGGCGGGTGACCGGCCGAGCATACGCTCAGGGCGACGCGGCCCCGCTACCCCGCGCGGGGTGTCAGGAGCGGGCGATGGTGTCCTTCGTGATCTCCGTCGACACGCGCCGCAGCGACTCGCCCTGTTCACGGCTGAAGACCTCGCCGCACGCATCGCAGCGATAGCTGTTGGCGCGCGACTCGTCCCCCATCGCGCTCGGGTCATCCCATTGCGCGAGGAGGATACGATGCGCGCACTCCGGCCCGCGTTCCTCGCGAATCGTCTGCTCCTCCTGTGGTCTTGCTTCCTTACGCCGTAGTTTGTCCAGGAAGCCCATGCCGTTCACCTCCAATCGCCGCCGCAGGGCGGCTCGTGGGCTGGCTTCAATCTGTCGAGGCACTGTAGCCGTCGGAGGCTAAACGACGCGTCGAGCGGCATGGCTTCAGGGGTTGCAGGATGATTGCGGAGCTATCGCATTTTGGGGATGTTGCGGCCGATCGAGCGCGTCCCTCATCCCGTGAGAAGAGAGAAGAGGGAGGGGACGAATCCCCTCCCTCTTCGTGGCTTCCTTTGTCCCTTGCGGGTCTATGCCAGCGCCGGCTCCGCCGCCTTCTTGTCGAGCACGAGATCCTCCCCCTGGATCTCGATCAGCACCGTATCGCCGGGCCCGAAGCGCTCCTGGAGCAGCGCCTCCGACAGGCGGTCCTCCAGCTCGTTCTGGATGACGCGGCGCAGCGGTCGGGCGCCGAAGACGTGGTCGTAGCCCTTCTCGCCGAGCCAGTCCTTCGCTCCGTCCGTGATCTCCAGCGAGACGCCCTTGAGCAGGAGCTGCTTCTCGAGGTCGCGCAGCTGCAACTCGACGATCTTCCGGATGTCCGGCCTGGACAGCGTGTGGAACACCACCTGGCTGTCGATGCGGTTGAGGAACTCGGGGCGGAAGACGCGCTTCAGCTCGTCGAGCACCTTGTCCTTCATCTTCGTGTGCTGCTGCTCAGCCGTCTTCACGTCGTCCTTCGTCACCTGGAAGCCGATCGCGGTGTCGCGGCGGATCAGGTCGGAGCCGACGTTGCTCGTCATGATGATGATCGTGTTCCGGAAGTCCACCTTGCGGCCCTTCGCGTCGGTCAGGTGACCGTCGTCGAAGATCTGCAGCAACATGTTGAAGACGTCCGGATGAGCCTTCTCGATCTCGTCGAGCAGGATCAGGCAATACGACTTGCGCCGCACGATGTCCGTCAACTGTCCGCCGTCGTCGTAGCCGATGTAGCCGGGAGGTGCACCGACCAGCCGCGAGACGTTGTGCTTCTCCATGAACTCGCTCATGTCGAGCTTGATCATGTTGTCTTCGCTGCCGAACATGAACTCCGCGAGCACGCGCGGCAGGTACGTCTTGCCGACGCCCGTGGGCCCGAGGAACATGAACACGCCGATCGGCCGCTTCGGATCCTTGAGGCCGGCGCGAGAGCG
Source organism: Dehalococcoidia bacterium (assembly GCA_036278595.1). Taxonomy (GTDB): domain Bacteria; phylum Chloroflexota; class Dehalococcoidia; order DSTF01; family JACRBR01; genus JADMII01. Next base: position 7,122 of record DASUKS010000086.1, on the reverse strand, counting down.
GCGCACCGACTTCGCGATCGCCACGATCGCCTCGTCCTGGCCGATGACGCGCCCGTGCAACGCCTCTTCCATCTGGAGCAGCCGCTGCGACTCCTCGCTGGCGATGCGCGCGACCGGGATGCCGGTCCACATGCTCACCACCTCGGCGATGTCGTCTTCGGTCACGACCGGCTTGTTGTCCTCGCGCTGGACCTCGAGCCCCTCTTCCATCTGCTCGATCTTCTCTTGCAGCTTGACCTCGCGGTCGCGGAGCTCCGCCGCGTACTCGTACTGCTGCGACGAGATCGCGGCGTCCTTCTCCTTGCGCAGCGACTCGAGCCCGCGCGTCGCTTCCTTGAGCGACGGCGGCGTCGTCGAGCGGCGGATGCGCACGCGGCTCGAAGCCTCGTCGATGAGGTCGATCGCTTTGTCGGGCAGGAACCGGTCGGAGACGTAGCGCGACGCCAGCTCCGCCGACGCCTTGAGCGCGTCCTCCGAGATGATCAGCTTGTGGTGATCCTCGTAGCGCTCCTTGATGCCCTTGAGGATCTCGATCGTCTCTTCGACGGTCGGCTCCTCGACGAGCACCGGCTGGAAGCGGCGCTCCAGCGCGGCGTCGCGCTCGATGTGCTTGCGGTACTCATCGAGCGTGGTCGCGCCGACGCACTGCAACTCACCGCGCGCGAGCGACGGCTTCAGGATGTTCGCTGCGTCGACGGCGCCTTCCGCAGCGCCGGCGCCGACGAGCATGTGCAACTCATCGACGAACAGCACGCAGTTGCCGCTCGACTTGATCTCTTCGATCACCTTCTTCAACCGCTCTTCGAACTCGCCGCGGTACTTCGTGCCGGCGACCAGCGACCCGATGTCGAGCGTCAGCAGGCGCTTGCCCTGCAGCGTCTCCGGCACGTCGCCCGCGACGATGCGGTGCGCGAGCCCCTCGGCGATCGCCGTCTTGCCGACGCCCGGCTCGCCGATGAGCACCGGGTTGTTCTTCGTGCGGCGCGACAGGATCTGGATGACGCGCTCGATCTCCTTCGACCGGCCGATCACCGGGTCGAGCTTGCCCGCGCGCGCGGCCGCCGTCAGGTCCATGCCGAGCTGGTCCACCGTCGGCGTCCGCGTCGACGACCGGGCACCCGCGCCCGCGCTCTGCGGCATGCTCTGCGAGAGGATGCGCGTCGTCTCCGCGCGCACGCGCTCGAGGTTTACGCCCAGGCTCTCGAGCACGCCCGCGGCGATGCCTTCGCCCTCGCGGACGAGGCCGAGGAGCAGGTGCTCCGTGCCGATGTAGTGGTGGTTCAGCCGGCGCGCCTCATCGACCGCCAGCTCGATGACCTTCTTGGCGCGCGGCGTCAGGCCGATCTCGCCCAGGACCGCGCGGTCGCCGCGCCCGATGATGAATTCGACGGCGGAGCGGACCTTATTCAACTCCACCCCGAGGTTGGCCAGTACCTTCGCGGCAACGCCGTCGCCTTCGCGGACGAGGCCGAGGAGCAGGTGCTCCGTGCCGATGTAGTTGTGATTGAAGCGCTGCGCCTCTTCCTGCGCCAATGTGAGCACTCTGCGCGCGCGTTCCGTGAACTTGTCAAACCTGTCAGCCATCTCAGCGCTCCAGCAGTTAAATGCTAACTTTCCTTATCGAGATTATCACAACGGAGGCTTCGAAGTCCAGTACCAACGCGCTACACCCGTCACGCAGGCCTATCATTCGTCGGACGCCGTGTGAGGCATCCGGAGCGGTGTTCCCCCGATCTTGGTCGTCCACGGTCGTCGCCGCGACCGGATCCTCGTTGTAGAACGCTCGAAGCGTTCCGCGGGTTAACCGCTCCGCCGCTATTCGCCTTCTTCGATCGTAACTCGCTCGGCGGTGTCCGTCTCTGCATCATCCGGTACCGATGCTTCCACTGCGACCGCGGCCGCAGCCGGATCCGCCGGCTCTTCATCGGCGTGCGATGCACCGTTGCCGTTGCTCGCGGGCTCGTCGCGGAACGCTTCGGTCGCGCCGGCCGCGTGCAGCGCGTCGGCGAGCGCGGAACGTACCGGCTCTTCCGGCTCCGGCTGTCGTACCGGGGCTTCGGGCGCGTCGCTCGATGCGGTTGCCGCGTCGTCCTCGCGCTCCTCCGCCACCGCGGCGGCCGCTTCGCTGACGATCGGCTCGCGCTCAGGGATCGTTACGCCCTCGCGCTCTTCGAACTCCTTGCGGACGTCGTCCGGCACTTCGATCACTTCGCCGCTCGCCGCGAACCGGAAGCCCATGCGCTCGCCGTCCTCGCGAGCGTCGCGCAGGCTGAGGCCCAGGCGGTGCCGGTCGCGCTCGATGCGCACGATCTTCAGCGGCAGGAGGTCGCCCTCGCGCACGACCTCCTTCGGGTGCGCGATGCGCCGGTCGACGAGCTCCGACACGTGGATCAGACCTTCGACCGGACCCTCGATGCGCGCGAACGCGCCGAACGTCACCAGCTTCGTCACCATGCCCGGCACGACGCGCCCGACCTGGTACTTGTCGACGATCTCGTCCCACTGCTCCGGCTGCGCGCGACGCAGGCTCAGCGCGATCTTCTTCGTCTCCGGATCGACCTTCATCACGTACACGTCGACCTCATCGCCGACGTGGTACATGTCCTCCGGGGACTTGTTGCGGTCCCACGAGACCTCGCTCAGGTGCGCGAGACCATCGGCGCCGCCGAGGTCGATGAACACGCCGAAGCTTCGCACGCTCGACACGCGGCCCTTGCGCACTTCGCCCTCGCGCAGCTCGGCGAGCAGGCGGTCCTTCTGCTGGGTGCGCCACTCTTGCAGCGCGGCGCGCTCCGATAGGATCACGCGGTTGCGGCGCCGGTTGATCTCGATGACCTTCAGGCGCAGCTTGCTGCCAACCGCCTGGCCGAGGCCGCCGTCGCTCGCCTCGCGATCGGGCCGTACGCCGACGACCTGCGACAGCGGGACGAAGGCATGCACGCCCTCGACGTTCACGAGGAGCCCGCCCTTGTTGTAGCCCGTCACTTCGGCTTCGAACGCCTCGCCCTCTTCGAACCGCTGCTGAAGCACGCGCCAACCGCGCTCACCGCGGGCGCGGTCGACCGAGAGCAGGATCTGGCCCTGGTCCGCTTCGGGCTGCATGACGTAGACGAGGATGCTTTCGCCGACGGACACTTTGCTCAGCGGATCAGCGCCGAGAGAGTGCATCTCGTGTGTCGGGATGATGCCCTCTGACTTGGAGCCGAGATCCACCAGCACGCCGTCGCGCTGGATCGCCATGACGGCGCCTTCGACCACCTCGCCCCGCCGAAGCGTCTTGAAGTCGGAGTTGCCGTCGAGCCAGTCCTGCATGGTGAAGACGGCGTCATCGACCTGGGTCGTACCTGCGTCGGTCACACCGCCACTACTGATTTCCGTCAACTGCTGCTTCCTCCCTACGACAAGTTAAGCCGCCCAGTAGAGGTGTTCAGGCCGTGGGCCTGGCACTTCCACCGGTCCGGCTTCAGGTTGATTCTATCACACGCATCACAAACGCCGGAAGCTTCGCAGCGGTCCCATCTCGTCTCCGGCCTGCGCGTCCGCTATACTCGGACTCGTCCCAAAGCGCCGGCGTGCGAGCGACGAGATGCCCGGACACGCCGCGAAATCGAACGATGACGCCGGTCAGCCGACGCGGCGGCGGAGGAGGAGCGCATGAGTTCAGTCGTGAAGAAGCGGCGCAAGAAGATGCGCAAGCACAAGCACCGCAAGATGCTGAAGAAGACGCGCTGGCAGCGCAAGCACAAGTAGCGCCCAACGCGGCTCTCCGCCGCTAAACGAGCATCCACGAGACCGGCGACACGTTGCCGGTCTCGTCGTGTTTGGTGCGTCCTCGGGCGCCCGCCTGCGATACTGGCCCACGGGGAGGCACTCGCATGTCGTTCGCGCTGAAGCTCACGCACGATGAGCCGCGGCTCGTGTACCTGGCGCTGGTCTACCACCTCGGCCGCCCGGGCTCGGAGCTCGACCGCGAGACGAAGATGCCGATCGAGCACGGCCTGCGCGAGGTGAAGCTGGCGCTCGGGGCGCATCTGGCCGACGAGTACGCCGTGATCGATCTCGACGAGGCGCAGTACCGCCGTCTGCTATCGGCGATCTACGGCGCCGTGAACGAACTGCGCGTATACCACATGCGCGAGGGCGCCGAGAGCGGCATCGAGCGCTTCACCGAGACTGCCCGCACGCTGTTTCCCGAGATCGCGGCCGACCCCGAGAACGCCCTCACGATCGCTGAAGCCATGATGATGCTCCATCGCCGCCTCGAGCGCGCCGTTACCCGAGCCGCGGCCGCCGCGCCGAACGCGGCCGAGCCGCCGAAGCGCCGCCGCTGGCCGTTCGGTCGCCGCTGACCCCGCGCGCCCGGTGCTGGCGGCGTCCTTGCGCTTGACGATATATTTAGTTACCTGAATGAGCGTATTACAAGTTGGGGTCGCGGATGATCGGCAGCAGCCCGTTCGAAAACTATCTTGATCTCGTCGAAGCCGCCCGGCTCCTGGGGATCCACCCCCAGAGCTTGCGACGGCTGATCAAGCAGAAGAAGGTCCCGGCCGTCCTCTTCGCCGGCAAGTACCTCATCGAACGCGACAAGCTCGAGATGTTCAAGTCGAACTACGACCCGCGCCCGGGCCGCAAGCCGATCCGCCGTTTGCTCTAGCCCAGGCCGTCCGCCGGCGCGTGGTCGAGGAAGGCCATGCTCTTGCGGTACCACTCCTCGCCGATCTTCCCGCTCGACATGAGGTAGTTCAGCATCACCTTGATGTTGAGGAGCGAGAACAGCCGGATGCCCATCTCCTCGAGCCGCTGGCGCCCACCGGACTCGCGGTCGAACAGCACGATCGCGTCACGCACGAACAGTCCTTCGTCGCGCAGCCGGTTCGCGGTGAGGATGACGCTGCCGCCGCCCGTGATCAGGTCGTCCATGATCAGCGCGGTCTGGCTCGGGTGGTACAGCCCTTCGACATCCGAGTCGAGATCGTCCTTGTGCGGGTGCAGGTAGATCAGCGGCACGCGCGACGCCAGTGAGAACGCCTGCCCGATCATCAGCCCGCCAAACGGCACCCCGCACACGATGTCGAACGGGTCGCACTGCGGATGGCGCATCGACTGGCGCGTCTGCAGCTCACGCAGCACGATCTGCGACGCGCGGGCGAGCGCCGTCGGATGTGCGACGAGCAGCCGCAGGTTGACGTAGATCGGCGAGTGCACAGTCGTGCGCCCGAGGGTGAAGTCGCCGAACTGGACGGCGCCGAGCCGCCAGAGCGTATCGGCGAGCCACAGGTTCGACTCGTTGTCCAGCCGTTCTTCAGTCATCGCTCACAAACGAAAAGGCCTTCCAAGCGGAAAGCCTTCGATTACGCTATTTGTCACTGGAGATCAGGCAGGCTGCCCAACGGGATACCCCCGTGATGGCTGGGAACTGCTCGTTCAATAACATCCCTTCGGCCAGTTAGATCTGGAGCCTGCCCTGTGCGGCGCGCCCTGCCCCTAGGCAGGGCTCATCTGTCAACTTGCCAGACACCCCACCGGATGCGGTCGTTCATGAAGCACCTCCTTACTACAGGATGGCTGTCATGACCGAATGGCATCGCAACCATCGGCTACCTGCACGATAGTCCGATGGCTCGGAGCGTGTCAAGACGGTGGCGCCGTGCAAGATTGACGTAACGCTCGCTTCCGGCGGTCCGCCACGTACCACCTTCGGTGCGAGCGATCCGTCGAGCGATCAGCAGAGTAAGATCGATGGGGATCGATCAGGAGGCGGCGTGAGCTCGGAGAGCCTGCCACTCGCGTACACCGGGCGGTCGCGCGCACACGCGGGGCTGCGTGTTGCGCGCGTGATCCATCCGTTCCCGACGCTGCTCACCGTGCTCGCGACGCTCGGACTCTCATTCGTCGCCGCGCGCGGCGAGCCCGGGGTCGCCGTCCTCGTGCGCATGCTCGTCGTGATGTTCCTCGCCCAGAGTGCCATCGGCGTCGCGAACGACTACTTCGACCGCGACCTCGACGCTCAAACCAAGCCCTGGAAGCCGATCGCATCGGGCCTCATCCCCACTCGTACGGGGGTGTTGCTCGCCGTTGCACTCAGCGCGGCGACGGTCGCGCTCGGCGCGACGCTCGGACTGGCGCCACTGCTCCTCGTGCTCGCCGGCCTCGCCTGCGGCCTGGCGTACGACGCCGGGCTGAAGCGCACGCCATTCAGCGCACTACCGTACATGGTCGCCATCCCCGTACTGCCCCTCTTCGTGTGGGTCACGCTCGGCCAGTGGCAGCCGGTGCTCTGGTGGCTGCTCCCGCTCGGCGGTCTGATCGGGCTCGCGCTTCACCTGCAGAACACGCTCGGCGATATCGATGACGACGCGCGCTTCGGCGTGCGCGGCCTGGCACACCGCCTCGGCGTACACCGCTCGATGGCGCTCGGCTGGGCGGCCTTCGCCGCGGCATTGGCGATCAGCGTCGCGCTGGCGCCCTTCGTCGGGTACGAGTTGCGATGGTACCTGCCGGCGGCCGCCGTCGGAGGCGCGTGTCTCGCCGCCAGCGTCGGGCTCTACGTGGTCCGCCGGAGCGCGATGATGGCCCAGGTCGGCTTCGGCCTGCTCGGGATCGGCGCCGCGGTGCTCGCGACCGGCTGGCTCGCGGCTGTGACCCGCTGACGTCTGCGCGCCGCTGTCGCGCTTGCTACGATCGTTCGGTGAGCGATCGCGGCATCGGCCTCTACCTCCACGTCCCGTTCTGCACCGCGAAGTGCGGTTACTGCGACTTCAACTCGTACGCCAACCACGAGCACATGATCCCGTCCTACGCGCAGACGCTGCTCAAGGAGGCGGCGCTCTGGCGCCCGATCGTCGGCTCCAGGCCGGTCGAGACGGTCTTCTTTGGCGGGGGCACGCCGAGCCTCAACCCGGTTGACGAGATGCGGTCGATCCTCGATGGCCTGCGGTCGACGTTCGCCGTCGCGCCGGACGCGGAGATCTCGCTCGAAGCGAACCCCGGGAGCCTGGGTGTCGAGTACCTGCGCGGGCTGCGCGACACCGGCTTCAACCGCCTCTCGATCGGCGTCCAGTCGCTCGACGACGAAGAACTCGTCGCGCTCGACCGCATCCATACCGCGGAGCAGGCGCGGGA
>DASUKS010000085.1:0-8478 GCA_036278595.1 Dehalococcoidia bacterium | reverse complement strand
GAGGAGATCCGGAAGCTGCGCACGGACCTCGACAAGCTGCTCGAGGAGAACCGGACGCTGAAGGACCGGCTCGACAAGCTGGAGGCCGGCAGCAACGGCGCGAAGCCGAAAGCAGCGCCGCGGCGGCGTGGGACAGCCGCGAGCACGACGCCGGCGAAGCGGCCCGCGGCGCCGAGACGGGCGGCGGCGAGCCGGACGACATCGCGCAACGGCGCGCGGCCGGCAGCGCGCGGCGCGCGGCGGGGAACGCCACGGCGGTAGCGCGCGGGCGCGCGACTCAACCCTGGCGCGTAACCGAGATCGTGCTGCGGTTGTTGCGTCGGGGACTCCATCGGCGAAGTGAGCCCGTGCGGCGAACTGCGTGTGTGGCTCCGGATCCTTAATTGTGGCGTGGCTTCGGGCGGCAATCGGGGGCTTGTTAGGCTTGATCGATGGATTCATCACCCCTGCTGTTTGAGAAGACCGAAGGCGGCGTCGCCCGGCTGACGCTGAACCGGCCGGAGGTGCTCAACGCCGTGAACATGGCGATGCGCGATGCCCTCTGGGCGGCGCTCGAGGCGGTGCGCGACGACCCGGAGATCCGCGTCGCGGTGGTGCGCGGGGCGGGCGAGCGGGCGTTCTCGGCGGGCGCCGACATCAGCGAGTTCGGCACGGCGCCGTCATACGTCGAGGCGCGCCGGGCGCGGCACGACCGCGACGTCTGGGGCCTGATGCTGTCGATCACGAAGCCGCTCGTCGCGGCGATCCACGGATACGCGTACGGTGCGGGATGCGAGATGTCGCTCTGCTGCGACCTGCGCATCGCCTCGGACGACGCGTCATTCGCCCTGCCGGAGGTGACGCTGGGGTACATGCCGTCGGCCGGCGGTACGCAGCTGTTGCCGCGCACGGTGCACCCCGCCGTCGCGCGGGAGATGATCCTCGGCGGCGAGCCGATCGACGCGCATCGCGCGTACGAGATCGGCCTCGCTACGCGCGTCGTGCCGCGCGAGCGCCTGGCCGCGGAGGCGGAGCGCGTCGCCGCCGCGCTCGGCGCGCAGCCGCCGCGCGCGCTCGCCGCGGCGAAGGAGGCCATGCGCCGGGGGGCGGGGCTGCCGCTCGATCAGGCGCTGGCGCTCGAAGCGCTGGGCGCCTCTCGGCTGTGCGTCGAGGGCGGGCGATGAGCGCGTTCCCGGGCCCACTCCACCCGAAACCCATCCATTCCCGCGCGCGTGGCTGCCTGCTCTGGCTCATCGGCATTGCCGTCGTCCTCATCGTTCTCATCGTCGGGATCGGGTTTGCGTCCAGCGGGGGCTCGCGTGCCAATACGCCCGGCGCGACCTACGACGCCGGTCCGGCGTCCGAGTACCCGCGCGCCAACGTCGTGCCGGTGCCTGACCAGCACCTGTTCCTCACGCGGCTGCAGGACGGCTCGTACGTGGCGCTGTATGACAAGTCGCCGCGGCAGCAGGAGTTGCATGGCGACTGTCGCGTCACGTGGGACCCGACGGCGCCGACCGGCAGCTCGAAGCAACTGGCGGGTTTCACCGGCGCGTTCGTCGAAGATTGCGAGTCGGAGGGCCGGACGGTGTGGCTCGCCGACGGGACGTTTGCCTTCGGGAGCGGCTACGGCAACCTCGACCGGTACGAGACGCACGTCGACGCGAGCGGGAACCTGATCGTGGACCTCGATTCGCGTACGTGCACGCGCAGCCGCGGCGTGATCGGCATCCCGCCGTTCGACGTCACGCACTGCGGGGTGGGGAATTAGTCCGCGTCCAACACCGGCAGAAACGCCGCCGGCGTGACGATCTGCACGGCTTCGAAGCGCTGCACCGTTAGCAGATGCGCATCGCCACTTACGATGTAGTCTGCGCGACCGGCCACCGCAGCTTCGATCACGCGGTCATCATCCGGATCGTCGCTGACCACCGTCAACCTTCTCACCGGCCGCACGATCTCTGCTCTCTGACGGAGTCGCGAGATGTATGCCACTCGCCTTTCGTCGTCCCAGCCGAGGTGCTTGAAGATGCGACTATATCCGAGAACACGCTCGAGCTCCTCGAGCAGTGGCTCGGATGTCACGATCGTAAACCGGCGCTCCATCCACGCAGCGAGGACGCGGCCGGGAGTCGAAGATTCCCGGATCAAGCCGCTGACGACGACATTCGTATCGATGACCGCTCGCACTCAGGAGGCGCGACGGGATTGCCGCGTCTTTCGGGCAGCCTGGCGCACCGCGCGAATTGCCGCCTCGACATCACGCTCGACCTCTTCCGGATCGGCGTCCTTGTTGCGCTCCCAGCTTTCGCGAATCATCTCGTTTAACTCCTCGCGCGAGCGTTCGATCGCTGCATAGCGCGAGGGCGGGATGATGACGGCGAGGAGGCGGCCGTTGCGTTCGATGAGGACTTCGTCGTCGTTGTAGAAGACGCGTTCGAGGATGCCGCCGAGGCCGCGGCGGAGCTCCATCGCGCTTACGGTCCGCTTCATGATGGCCCTCCTGCTTGATTGACCGGCTGTCGGCTTGCCGAACGGATTGCTGCAATTATACCAATTGTGCAGTCTGCACAGTTTGCGGCCGCGCTGGCGGGGTCGTGAGCGATTGACGTCGAACAAGCGGGCCTGCTTACAAGTGGCCGCAGTTCGGATGTCGTTTCCGGTGTCGAACGGGCGCAGCTACAGCTACGCCGCTACTCCTCGGCGTAACCGGGAGCAGAGACGCGCATGGCTGCGCAACTTGTGCGGTCTGGACAATCTGGACCCGCCCTGGCGGGGTCGTGAGCGATTGACGTCGAACAAGCAGGCCTCCTTACAAGTGGCCGCAGTTCGGATGTCGTCTCCGGTGTCGAACGGGCGCAGCTTAAGCTACGCCGCTACTCCTCGGCGTAAGCGCGAGCACAGACGCGGACGGCTGCGCAACTTGTGCGGTCTGCACAGAACGGGCGCAGCTAAAGCTACGCCGCTACTCCTCGGCCTAAGCGCGAGCAGAGGCGCGCAGGGCTGCGGTCGCGACGTCTCCTGCGCGCGCGGTTCGAGAGCGAACGATCCACGAACCTGGATACGAGGCGGAGGCCGGCCCGTGGCGCGCGCTATTCGTCGGTGCGTTCGGCGCGGTACAGGTCGACGGGCGTGGGGATGCCCTTCATCACGGCGGGGCCGAGGCGCTCGAATATCAGCGTGGCCGGGACGGCCGCGATCGCGCGGACGGTGGCTTCGGACGTCAGGACTTCGCCGGCGCCGGCGAGGCTCATGATGCGCGATGCGACATTGACGTCGTGCCCGACGAGGTCTTCGCCGCGGCGGGTCTGCTGTCCGGCGTGGACGCCGATGCGCACCGAGAGCGGTGCATCGCTCTCCATCGTGGTCTCTTCGAAGCGGTCCTGCATGCACAGTGCCGCCTCGATGGCGGCGCATGGGTCTTCGAACCAGATCATGAGGCCGTCGCCCATGTCCTTGACGATCCGCGCCGGGCCACCGAGCACGCTGCGGACGATCTGCTCCTGCGCCGTGAGGAGCGCGAGCGCTTCGCCATCGCCGCGGAGCGCGGTGAACTCTGTGAAGCCGACGATGTCGGTGAACATGACCGTGCCGTAGATGGTGGAGGCGGGGGCAGCGGCGGTCATGCGGGCCCGACCTGGATCGATCCAGACACGGACATCGCGTCGATGCGCACATCGTCGCCCGGCGGGCAGACGCACTCGACGCGGCCGCTGAGTGACTTCACGAACGCGTCCGGCGCCGTGCCGTTCGGGAGCGTGATGGACACGCGGCCGGAGACGGTCTTGAGCTTGATCGGGCCTTCGCCGTCGCAGGCGGCCTCGATGTTGCCGCTGACGCTGCGCGCCTTGAACGCGCCCCGCACGCGTGCGAACTTGATGGCGCCGGCCATGCTGCTCGCTGCGACGCTGCCCGCCTCACCGCCGGTGATCGTGCCGCTGACGGTCGAAAGGCGGCAGCGCTCGCGGCAGGCGTTGATATGGATGCTGCCGCCCATGCTCCGCAGGTCGGCCTGGTCCGCGGCATCGACCTCGATCGAGCCGCTGACGGTGGTCACGGAGACCTCGCCCAGCTTGCCTTCGAGCTGGACGCTACCGGAGTGCGTGCCGACGACGAGGTCGGTGCCGGCGGGGCATCGGACCTCGACGGCGCCGCTGCCGCGGCCGGCGCGGACCTGCAGGACGCGGCCGTCATCCTGTTCGGTGGCCTCGATCCGCTCGCCGCGCGCCTCGACGTCCTCGCGGGGCTCGGCGATGACGCGCACGCGGCCGGAGCGCGACTGCACGCGAAGGGTGACGGCGACGGGCAGGTCATAGCGCTGGACGTCGGGCATGAGGCGCTCCTTCGTGGGGGTCATTGTCGCGCGGCGGGCGCATCGCCTTCAACCCGCATCGCCTGCGAGAACGGCAGAACCTATCCGCGGCCGCGTCCATACAGGGACGCGGGTGCCGCATGACATCTCGGGCGGCGAGGCGGGCGTCGGATGTCCGGTGATGGCACGGTATGGCGAGTGCGCGCGGGGCGCCGCCGACGTTCCGGTTGCGGCGGGCTTGACAGCCGCGATAGAGTGATGGGTAACCCCCTCCCGGGGGGTATGGGAGACGCCATGCAAGACGAGACGAAGAGCGATGTGCTGAAGCGATTGAGCTTCATCGAGGGGCACCTGGCAGGTGTACGGCGGATGGTCGATGCGGACAAGTATTGCGTCGACGTGCTCAAGCAGACGTATGCGATCCGACGCGCCATTGAGAAGATGGAGGCGAAGCTGCTCGAGGGGCACCTGCACACGTGCGTGGTCGAGGGCATCCGCGAGGGCCGCGACGACGCGGTGCTGAGCGAGCTCTCGGAGCTGTACGAGATGGCCGGGAAGTAGGTTTGCTAGAGGTTGGAAGTTAGAGGTTGGAGGCTTGAAGAGCCGAAGGAGGAAGAGATGAGTCAGAAGCTGCTGTTCGATGTGAAGGGGATGACGTGCGACAACTGCGTGCATCACGTCACGGAAGCGGCGAAGGGCGTGAAGGGCGTGACGGCCGCGAAGGTCGACCTGAGCGCGAACATGGCGGAGGTCGAGGGTGACTTCGACCCGAAGCAGGTCGAGGCGGCGATCGAAGAAGAGGGATACGAGGCGAAGCTGCGCGCGTGAGACGCGCGTGGTTGGCTGGAGATTTGACGCTGGAGGTTGCAACAGGTGTGTGGAGGAAAGGGACGCCGGGCTCAGGACGCTCGGCGATCTCGCGGATTGATGAACGGAGCGCGATGACCCACGGACCTAACCCCCGGCCCCTTCCCTAAAGGGAAGGGGAGCGGCACATGGGAGGGCAGGCCTGGGCATCGGCCTCTTCCCAGCCGCGAACCGGTGACGCCGTGCGGGAGAGGCGACCCGCACCACAACGGTCGCCCGTGTTCAAGTCGACTTCGCGACAGCGGAACGAGATCGAGATGACAACAGAGACACGACCACAACCAAAGAGCCCGGCGCGCACGAAGACGGAGACGATCACGCTCGACATCGGCGGGATGACGTGCGCGTCGTGCGTGCGGCGGGTGGAGCGCGCGCTGAGCAAGGTCGACGGCGTCGAGACGGCGAACGTGAACTTCGCGGCGGAGACGGCGCTGATCACGTCGCGCGGCGTGCCGGCGGAGCAGCTGGTGGCGGCCGTGCAGAAGGCCGGGTACGCGGCGAAGCCTTCGGAGCCGAGCACGGACCGCGGCGGCGAGCGCACAGGGCACGCGCGGCGGACGCTCGCGCTCGTGCTCTTCGGCGCGCTGCTGGCGGCGCCGGTGGTGATCCTCTCGATGGCGATGGACATCGCCGGGCTGGCGATCGCGGGCAACGACCGGCTGCACGAGTGGATCGTGCTGGCGCTCGCGACGCCGGTGCAGCTCGTGCTCGGGTGGCGCTATTACCGCGGCAGTTGGACATCGCTCCGGCACCTGAACCCCAACATGGACGTGCTGATCGCGCTCGGCACGAGCGTGGCGTACGTGTTCAGCCTGTGGGTGGTGGCGACAGACCAGCCACACCACATGTACTTCGACGTGTCCGCGGCGGTGCTCGTGTTCATCACGATGGGGAAGTACTTCGAGGAGCGCTCGAAGAGCGCGGCTTCTTCGGCGATCCGCGCACTGCTGCGTCTCTCGGCAAAGTCGGCGCACGTGCTCCGCGACGGACGTGAGGTCGAGATACCAACGGAAGAACTGCGGACCGGCGACGTGTTCATCGTGCGGCCGGGGGAGAAGGTGGCGGTCGACGGCATCGTCAGGGAGGGCGCGAGCGCGCTCGATGAGTCGATGATCACGGGCGAGTCGATCCCGGTCGAGAAGCGGGCGGGTGATGCGGTGATCGGTGGGACGGTCAACGAACAGGGCGTGCTGCGCGTTGAGGCGACGGCGGTCGGCGACGCGACGACGCTCGCGCAGATGGCGCGGATGGTCGAGGAGGCGCAGGGGTCGAAGGCGCCCGTGCAGAAGCTGGTCGACCAGGTGGCGGCGATCTTCGTGCCGGTGGTGATCGCGATCGCGGTCGCCGCCGGGCTTTCGTGGGGGCTTGCGGGCGGAAGCTGGACGACGGCGCTTACGGCATCGGTCGCCGTGCTCGTCATCGCCTGTCCGTGCGCGCTCGGGCTGGCGACGCCGACGGCGATCATGGTCGGGACGGGGATCGGCGCCGAGCGCGGGATCCTCATCAAGAACGCGGAAGTGCTCGAGCGCACGCGCGGGCTCGATGTGGTGGTGCTCGACAAGACGGGCACCTTGACGGAGGGGCGGCCGCAGGTCGTCGCGGCGATCCCGACCGGCACGATGCCGGAGGCGACGCTGCTGCGGCTCGTGGCGGCGGCGGAGCAGGACAGCGGGCATCCGCTGAGCCGCGCCATCGTCGACGCGGCGGTGGAGTCGGGGTACGAACTGCCGGCGGCGCGCGACTTCGCTTCGATCACCGCGCGCGGCGTGAGCGCGACAGTGGAAGGCGCGCGCGTGCTCGCGGGCAACCGGGCGCTCATCGACGAGCAGGGGATCGCGGTCGACGACGACACGCGCGCGGAGGCGGCGCGGCTCGAGGCTTCGGGCCACACCGTGATCTTCGCCGCGATCGACGGTCGGGTCGAAGGCGTGATCGCGATCGCGGACGAGGTGAAGGCGACGGCGTCGCGCGCGGTGTCGGCGCTGCACGACCTCGGACTGCGCGTAATCATGATGACGGGCGACAACGAGCGGGCGGCGGCGAGCGTCGCGGCGGCGACGGGCGTCGACGAGTGGCACGCGTCCGCACGGCCGGAGGACAAGCTGGGGCTCGTGCGGCGGCTGCAGGCCGAAGGACTGTCAGTGGCGATGGCGGGCGACGGCGTGAACGACGCGCCGGCGCTCGTGCAGGCGGACGTTGGCATCGCGATGAGCACCGGGACGGACGTGGCGATCGAAGCGGGCGATATCACGCTGCTGCACGGGGACATCTCGAAGGTCGCGGAGGCGATCGCGCTGAGCCGCGGGACGCTGACGACGATCCGGCAGAACCTGTTCTGGGCGTTCGGCTACAACGTGGTCGCGATCCCGGTGGCGGCGGCGGCGCTGCTGAACCCGATCATCGCTGGCGCGGCGATGGCGTTCAGCTCGGTATCGGTGATGACGAACAGCCTGCGGCTGCGGTCGAAGGCGCGGGAGATCGCGGAGCGGAGCGGGAACGACTACCTGCCCGGAGGCGCGAACTTCTTCGCGGCGAACGCGGGGCCGGCGCTGGCGATGGGGCTGGCGGCGGTGGTGCTTGTGGTGCCGCTGATCGTATTCACGGGCATCGACCGGGGGTGGATTTAGTTCGCATTCGTATCAGCTACCGCACGGGTTCTTTCATCTCCGCGTAGGGTGGGCGCGAGGGCGCGACGGAGGGCTTTCAGGCGAGCTTACAGCTTCGCACACCGTCCATTTGGGGCCTTCAGGGGGCGTGGGCAGGCGGTAGGGTGAAGGTGAAAGGAGGTGCGGGTTATGCAGCACGCTGAGTATCGCAGGCATGCGACCGGCGGGAGCATGGCCAAGGACTTTGAGACGTGGCTGGGCAACAGCCTGGCGCTGGTCCTTGGTTCGCTCGCCATAGCCGGCGCGATCATCGCGTGGTTCGTCGCGATGGGGTACATCACGACCGCGGCCGGACTGACGCAGTTCGAGGGCGGGATGACGTGGTTCGCGGGAAGTATCGTCCTGGCGATCACGGCGAACATCTTCCGTCGCGAGCACCACATCGTTGACCCGGAGGAGGACGTCGGCCGCGTCGTGCGGGAGTAGACGTCACACGCAGGGATGCGCACGGGCGGCGGCAGGGATGCCGCCGCTCTTTGTTGGGCGCTGCGCGGCCTCACCCCCCCGGCCCCCTCTCCAACGAGTGGAGAGCAACTGTCTTGAAGATGATGCATCGTGCTCCTTTGGTGGCTGTAGGACGGGAGACGGGTCGGGCCTGGTGCCTGGTCGTGTTCTGTGGGGTACGCTGGCCCGGTAGGACGGGAGACGGGTCGC
>DASUKS010000084.1:0-4137 GCA_036278595.1 Dehalococcoidia bacterium | reverse complement strand
CCCTGCCACGGGAGACCGTCCGTGCCATCCCAGCGTGCGGCAACTTCACGGTCGCCGGTGATCCGAATCACCTAGCCTTCGGCAGATACGCGTCCATCGCGGCCGACGCCTCCGCCTGCATCGTCGGCGTCACGTGGCTGTAGAGGTCCAGCGTGATCGCGATCGTCGAGTGACCCAGCATCTCGGAGACGACCTTTGGGTGGATGCCCGCCGCGAGCAGTAGCGATGCGCTCGTGTGGCGCAGGTCGTGGAAGTTGGTCGCACGCGTGGCGCGCAGGCGCTTGCGATCATCCGCAGGTGTGGCCGGACTGGGCCAGCATGGCGAGGACGTCCGAGGTGATGCCGATGGCGCCGTCGGGCGGGCCGGAGCGCGCGGGCTGGCCGGTGATCAGGGTGCGGTCGTACTGCAGGCCGTCGGCAACGGCGTTGCCGTCGAGGTCGGCGTTGTAGTCGACGCTCGATGAATCCAGGCCGACGTACTGCAGCAGCGCGAGGACGTCGGACGTCACGCCGACCACGTCGTCGCGCGTCTGGCCGGTGTAGCCGAGGCGGAGCGCCGGCGAGGGCACGCTGTAGAAGTCCCACTGGTTGTGCGGGTCGCTCGCCGGGTTCAGCGTCAGCTCCTCGTTGTCACGGCAGCCGTCGTTGTCGTCGTCCGGGTCGAGCTGGACGACCTGCTGGAACGTCGGACGGTTGATCCACTCGAATGACGGCGCGGCGGCGAGGCCGATCTGCTGCGACACGATCTGGTCGTCGGCGATGGTCCGCTTCCAGTCGACGACGTTCGACGACCCGAACTGCGACGTCAGCGACGCCGCCGCCTGGCCGAGCGACGACCAGAGGGCGCTCGAGCACGCGGCGAGGTTGCCGCCGCCGCAGTAGGTGCGCGACCACGGGCTCGCTACCGGGTCACCGAGCAGCTGGCGCAGATCCTTCTGGACGTGGCTGTACATGCCGCCGCCGAACGCCGACCCCTGATGGTTCTGCGGCGCATCGTGGATGCTGATGCCCAGCGTGTTGATCGCGTTGCCGGACGAGGCGTCGAACATCGCGTGGACCAGCGGCGACCACCAGGCGTCCATGATCGCGACGGCCTGCGGGTCGTCGTAGGCGCCATTGTGGTCGAGGTCGCGGCGATGCGCATCCGCCGCCGCCCAGGCGGCGAGCCGGTCGTGCATGTCCTGCGCGCGCGGGTCGGAGCCGCCGGGCGCCGTCGGGCCCATCACCTGCAGGAGCAGCGGTAGCACCTCCTGCCCGCGGAGGTCGACGGTGCCGCCGTCCTCCATGGCGTTGATCAGGTCTGCGCGCGTGAGCGGACCGGCGGCGATGGCGGCTTCGATGCGCGTGTTGAGCATCTGCACGCGCTCGACCGGTCCCTCGGAGAACTCGCTGTCGTTGGCGGTAAAGTCCGGCGCCGGCTTGTTGTTCCACGACGAGAGATACCCCTGCGCCGGGTTGAGCGCGGACGGCTGCGACGCGAGCGGGATGTAGCCCTGCCAGTCCCACTGCCCCGTGCCCCACGCCGGCAGGTACGGGTCGACGCCCTGCGCGCGCTGGGGGCACTTGCACGAGTGCTGGTAGCCGATGTTGTTGGCATCGACGTAGAACCAATTGAAGGTGTAGTCGATGCCGGTTCCCATGTTCGTGCGGAAGTCGGAGTAGCCGTTCGTCATGTCGGCCGGGTTGTTGATGCGGTAGAAGCCGTGCGCCGAATCCAGCTCGGCGCCGTACGTCGAGCGGCGATTCGCGATGGCGATCGGCGTGCCGTCCATCAGCGTGCCGCGCTGGCTGATCGGCCCGTAGTCGGGCGTGACTTCGACGTGCCACGAGATCGCCGGGGACGTGTTCTCGGTGTGCTGGTAGCTCGTGATCGGCACGCAGGTGCCGTTGTGCAGGTAGCCCATCGAGCTCGTGGTTGCGGGTCCGCCGAGCGGGTCGCACAGCTTCAGCACGAACTGATCGACGTTGTCAGCGCCCGACGACGTCGCGGACCAGGCGTAGTCGGTGCCGCGACCCAGCTGGACGTACGTGTCGATGCCGACGAACGCGGCGCCGCGCGCATCGATGCCGGGCCCGTGCACGTCCTTCTCGATGAGAAGCTGCGGCATGTAGTAGCCGGTCTGCGGCCCGAAGACGGCGATCGGGTGGCCGGTGGCGGTGTGCGCGCCCGAAACGAGCAGCGCGTTGCTCATGTACGGATGGCCGAAGTTGTACGGACTGTTGGCGGCGGCGGCCATGCTCGGGGGATTGTTGATGATCGAGCCGAGGCTCGAGCAGTTAATCGCCGGGATCGCCGCCGGGTCGACGGGACCGAGGTCCGTCATGTATGGCGCCGGGTCGGGCGACGTCGTCGTTGCCTCGCTGTCGTTCGCGAAGTGGAAGTCATCGAAGATCTGGCGCGCTGTGACCGCGCTGCCGACGGAGGTCGAGAGCGCCTGAAGGTCGCAATAGTTGGACACCTCGCCGCCGCCGCCCTTGCCGAAGATGGCGCCGATCTTCGCGGCGATCGCGACCTCGTCCTCGGCCTTCCAAGGCGCCGGGGTGAGTCCGAGCAGCGTGTACTCGACGGGCATCTTCGATGGCGTGCCGAGCGCTTCCGTGATGAACTGGTTCACGCCGTCGGTGTACGCCTGGCCGTCATCGACGATCGCCTGGCCTTCCGGTCCGGATGCGGCGAGGGCGTTGAGCTGCGCCGTCAGGTCCGACTCCTGGTACGGCGCATCGGCGAGCTGCTCCATGTCGAGCGCCTCGTTCGACGGCGTCGCGCCGAGGAACTCCGAGAGCTTCGCGCGACCGTAGTGGCGCAGGACGTCCATGAGGAACAGCCGATCTTCGGCGGTGGTGTAGCCCTCGGCGAACATGGTCGCGTAACGCGTCGTGCCGAAGATGTGCGGCACGCCGAAGCTCTTGTCGCGGATGACGGTGACGTCGGGTGTCGGCGAATAGACGCGATCGATGTCGCTCTGCGGCACGCCGAACGATGCGTCCTTGAAGAAGCCCGGGATCTGGTTGTCCGCGAGCCCGGGCGCGCTGTAGACGAGGTTGCTGTACATCGACAGTTGGTCGGTGATGTGCGGCTGCGCGCCGAGTGAGTCGTTCTGGCCAGGGGGGAGGATGTTGCGGAAGCCCGTGGCGTCGCCGAAGCCCTGATAGTGGCCGTCGGGAGATGCCGCGGTGGTGTGGGACGCCCCGCCCACGATGATCGAGAGGCAGATCGCAGCGGCGACCAACAACCTTCGGCGCATGGGACACCTCGACCAGCAAGCGGGGAGCTTAACGGCGAGTATAAACCCATCGCGCGCGCATGGCACCGGTTGTCTGCTGGTGGAAGTCGCTGCGCTGGGCGTGATCAGCGCACGGTCGGTCGCCGGGGCGGTAATTGATCATGCGCTGTGATCTATTGTCGCTTCCGGGGCGCTGGCTTATACTCGTCCAGAAATGGTTACGCAGGTGAGCGCTATGAACGTTACGTGTCTCCAGGAGAACCTGGCGAGGGGCCTCGGCATCGTCGGCCGTGCGGTCGCTGTGCGGAGCACCCTGCCGATTACCTCGAACGTGCTCATTGCGACGGACCACGGGCGGATCAAGCTCGCGGCCACGAACCTGGACATCGCGCTGAGCTGCTGGATCGGCGGCCAGATCGAGGAAGAGGGCGCGATCACGGTGCCGGCGCGGCTGCTGGGCGACTTCGTGAACTCGCTGCCGCCGGAGAAGATCCAGCTCACGCTGGCGCCGCGCTCGAAGCAGGTGAAGCTCGTCTGCGCGCGCAACGAGGCGAGCATCGGCGGCATGGACGCGGATGACTTCCCGCCGATCCCGCCGGTGGATGACGGCGGGACGCTGGAGATCGACGCGAAGGCGCTGCGCGAGGCGATCTCGCAGGTGGTGTTCTCGGCCGCGACGGACGACTCACGGCCCGTGCTGATGGGCATCGACCTTTCGGTCGAAGGCGACCAGATGACGCTCGCCGCGACGGACGGCTTCCGGCTGGCGGTGCGGCACCTCAAGCTGAAGAAGAAGGTCGCCGAGAAGCAGGAAGTGATCGTGCCGGCGCGGACGCTGGCCGAGCTGAGCCGGCTGCTGCAGGACCAGGAAGACCCGGTCAAGATGACGTTCAACGCGAACAAGACGCAGGTG
>DASUKS010000083.1:0-5448 GCA_036278595.1 Dehalococcoidia bacterium | reverse complement strand
TTCGGCGGAAGGAGCATGGCGTGATGGGTGAGATGGATCCCCTGGCGAAGCGGTATCTGGAGAGCTTCCGGCGCGGCCTCGCCGGACTCCCGCCCGACGAGCAGCGCGAACTGCTCTCCGAGATCGAGGACCACATCGCCGAGGCTGGTGCGCGTGGCGAGCCCGCGAGCGAAGTGCTCGAGCGGCTCGGCCCGGCCGACAGGCTGGCGCGCGCCTATCGCGCGGAGCTGATGATCCAGGGCGGCGGCCGCGGCTGGCTGACGCGCGTCTTCGGCGTCTCGCTGCTGCTGCTCGGCGCGAGCATCCCCAGCCTGATCATCATCCCGCTGCTCGGCGGCCTCGGCCTCGGCTTCACGTTCGGCGGCATCGCGCTCTTCGCGTGGTCGATCTGTCCGTTCGATGCTCACACGCTGTACTCGCTCCCCGGTGTGCTCGACCGCCTGGCGCGCGCCGGCACCGGCGCGGCGTTCATCGCCGGCGGCGGCCTCGCGCTCGCGGCGCTCTACGGCTACGTGCGGCTCCTGACATCGGCGATGCGAAGGATGGCGGGCGCATGACGGCGGTAGCGAATGTTAAGGATGGTCGAACATTGGACGGTTCTGCGGATTTCGCAGCATGGCGTATGCGCCGCGCCGCGATCGCTTTGTTAGGCTGAAAGGCCGCCAATCTTTGAGCGCCACGCCGGCGTGCGGAGCGTAACTCTCTCCTGAGGAGGCATCGTGTCCACGATTACCCCGTCTACCCAGCCCGTGTCCCAGAAGCGGGACGCACAGGACCTGATCATCGACGCACGCGACGTCGTGAAGACGTACCGCTCGGACAAGGTCATCGTGAAAGCGCTCCGCGGCGTCACGCTCAGCGTCCCGCGCGGCGAGATGGTGGCGATCATGGGTCCGTCCGGTTGCGGCAAGACCACGCTCCTCAACTGCATGAGCGGCCTCGACTCGATCGATGAGGGCCTCATCCTGATCAACGGCGAAGACATCAACACCATGTCCGACAACCGCCGCACGGAGTTCCGGGCGCGGCACATGGGCTTCGTGTTCCAGTTCTACAACCTGCTGCCCGTGCTGAGCGCGGTGGAGAACGTCGAGCTGCCGCTGCTCGTCTCCGGCACGAAGGCGGGCGCCGCGCGCAAGAAGGCCGAGGCTGCGCTCGACCTGGTGCACCTCGGTGACTGGGCGAAGCATCGTCCCGCGCAGCTCTCCGGCGGCCAGCGCCAGCGCGTCACGATCGCGCGCGCGCTCGTCAACGAGCCGGCGATCGTCTGGGGCGACGAGCCCACCGGCGACCTCGACACGGAGAACGCCGACGAGGTGATGAACCTGATCGGCGACCTCAACAGGCGCCAGGGCCAGACCTTCGTCATCGTCACGCACGCGCCCGAAGTAGCGGCGCGCTGCCACCGCATCATCCGCATGCGGGACGGACAGATCGTCAGCGAAGAGCCGGGGGCGAATCAAGGATGAACAAGCTCTTTGGCATCCCTATGAACGACATCATGGTGGCGTTGCTGATCCTGCTCGGCGTCGCCCTGGGCAGCGTCGTCTGGGTGTTCCTGCGCAACCGGGTCATGTTCCTCATCGGCGTCCGAAACATCCCGCGGCGCCGCGCGCAGACCACGCTGATCGTCGTCGGGCTGATGCTAAGCACGCTGATCATCTCGGCGGCGTTCAGTATCGGCGACACGGTCAACTACAGCATCACCAACCAGGGCTACGAAACGCTGCACAGCGTCGATGAGCTCGTGCAGACGAACCTGCCCGACAACAGCGGTGGTGGCGGCGGCGATCTCGGCGTCGGCGCCAGCCGCTCCGCGCTGCCGATCCCCCAGGACCGCGCCGACCAGCTCGTCGCCCGGTTCAAGCAGCTCGATGGCGTCGACGGTGCCCTGTCCGTGATCGAGGGCACCGTGCCGGTCGTCGATGCGCGCAGCGGCCAGAGCGAGCGCGGCGCAACCGTGATGGGCGTCGACCCCGCGAACATGAAGGCGTTCCCCGACGTCGAATCCAAAGGCGGCACGCAGCTCTCGCTCAACGACCTTGGCCCGGGCGAGATCTACATGAACTCGTCGCTCGCCGATGAGCTCGACGCGCAGGCGGGCGACAACGTGACAGTCTTCGTCGGGGGGAAGCCGTCGCAGCTCACCGTCAAGGAGATTGTGAAGGACCGCGGACTGACGGGCAGCGCCTTCGGGACGCCCAATGGCTTCGTGATGCCGCTTCCGGCCGCGCAGACGCTCCTCAACCGCACCGGCGAGGTCGATGCGATCGCCGTGTCGAACGACGGCGGCGTGCACGATGGCATCGGCCTGTCCGACAAGGTCACCGACGAGCTCAACAGCACCCTGCAGGAGCAGGGCGCGACGCAGTGGAAGGCCGAGCACACCAAGCAGTCGCTGGTGGACGACGCCTCGACCGCGGCGAGCTTCCTGACGACGTTCTTCGTCATCCTCGGGCTCTTCTCCATCGCGGCCGGCATGCTGCTCATCTTCCTCATCTTCGTCATGCTCGCGGCCGAGCGTAAGGTCGAGATGGGGATGACGCGGGCCATCGGCACGAAGCGCTCGCACCTGACGCAGATGTTCCTGTCGGAGGGCATGGCGTACAACGTGCTCGCCGCGGCGGTAGGCGCCGGGCTTGGCATAGCCGTGTCTCTTGCGATGGTGCAGGTCATGGCGTGGCTCTTCAGCTCGTTCAACCTCTCGATCGTCTTCCACGTGACGGCGCGCAGCCTGATCGTCTCGTACTCGCTCGGCGTCGTGCTGACGTTCCTCACCGTCACGTTCTCGTCGTGGCGGATCGGCGCGCTGAACATCGTCAGCGCCATCCGCGACATCGACGACCCGACGGTGCAGGAGCAGCGGCCAATCACGAACGGCGGCGTGCGCGGCGCGCTCACCTTCGTCCGCTGGACCTTCTTCAAGCCCTCAAGCTTCCGGCAGGTGCTGCGTGCGATCGGGATGATCGCCGTGGCGATCCTGTTCGGCATTGCGACCGGCGTTTTGGCGACGATCGCCGTGCGGCTCGGCACGGACACGCTGGCGGCGGGCGCTGGCGCCGTGTTGCTGATGGTGCTCGCGTTCAGCTTAGGAGCGGTCGCGCTCGTCGCGCTCGTCATCGGGCTGAACTCGATCTTCCAGCCGGCGCCGCCGCTGCTCGCTGCCGGCGTCGTGTTCGCGATCGTCGGCGTCGCGACCAGTCAGGCGTTCCCGTGGATGCTCGGCATCACGCTGGTGATCGTGGCGCTCGCGCTCTTCGCGCACGCGTTCGGCCTGCCTTCGCGGCCCGCGTTCACAACGATGGGCGTGCTGCTGGTGGTGTACTGGCTGCTCGGCGCGGCCGACCAACTGCCGTTCCCGCCGCACAACCTCAACGGCGGCTTCGAGATGTTCTTCCTGAGCGGCGTCGCAATGGTGACGGCGACTACGTTCGTGCTGATCTACAACGCAGACCTGCTGCTCTCGCTGCTGGCGCTCTCAGGCGGCGCGTTCTCCCGCCTCGTGCCTTCGATCAAGACGGCCGTCGCGTACCCGCTCGCCAACAAGTTCCGCACCGGCATGACGATCTCGATGATCTCGCTCGTGGTGTTCGCGCTGGTGATGATGGCGACGATGAACGCCAACTTCAACCGCGTGTTCTCGAGCGAGGGCGCGCTGGGCGGCTACCAGGTGCGGGTGGTCCAGAACCCGAGCAACCAGATCAGCGACCTGAAGGGCGCGCTGCAGCAGGGCGGCTTCGACACGTCGTCGATCACGCAGGTCGACAGCGTCGACGTAGCGAACGAGGGCACGTCGCTGCACCAGGTGGGCCAGCCGACGACCGGAGACAAACAGGGCTTCGACGGCTACGCCGTGTACGGCATGTCCGGCTCGTTCATGCGGAACAACGGCCTGGAGCTGCAGGCGCGCGCGACCGGCTACTCCAGCGACGAGGCCGTGTGGCAATCGGTGCAGCAGCACCCGGACCAGGCGGTGATCGACGCGGCCGCGCTCTCGGACTCCGGTGGCGGTGGCTTCGGCGGCGGCGGCTTTACGCTCTCCGGCGTGAAGTCGAAGGACAAGACGTTCGATCCGATCACCATCCAGGTGAAGGACGCCGCGACAGGTAACACGCGCAGCGTGCAGGTGGTGGGCATTATCGCCACCAAGGCGAGCGAGCTGTTCCACGGGCTGTTCATCCCGGCGCAGACGTTCGACGAGGTGTACGGGCAGCCGCTGACGACGGTGGACTACGTGAAGCTGGCGCCGGGCACGAACGCCCGGACGGAGGCTCGCGGCATCGAGAAGTCGCTGCTCGAGCAGGGCGTCCAGGCGGACTCGCTCCGAAAGATCATCGATGACAACCAGCAGCTCAGCCAGGGCTTCTCGTACCTGATCCAGGGCTTCCTCGGGCTCGGCCTGTTCGTCGGCATCGCGGCCGTGGGCGTGATCGCCTTCCGCACCGTCGTCGAGAGACGGCAGCAGATCGGCATGCTGCGGGCGATTGGCTACACGCGGGCCGCCGTCGCGATCAGCTTCGTCATGGAGTCGTCGTTCATCGCGCTGCTCGGCGTGCTGAGCGGCATCCTGCTGGCGCTGCTGCTGGCGAAGCAGTTGCTGGGCAGCCCCGGATTCGAGGGCAGCGGGATCACCGGCTTCTACGTGCCGTGGATCGAGGTCGTCGGCATCGGACTATTCGCCTTCCTCGCGTCGCTGTTGATGACGATCATCCCGTCGCGGCAGGCGTCCTCGATCCCGATCGCGGAGGCCCTGCGGTACGAGTAGCGGGCGGACTCACGCCCGCGAAGGTAGGCTGATGCCGGCGAGCAGTTTCTGCCCGCCGGCATTGCTTTGTGCGAGGGAGGACACGTTGAAGACCGAGATCTGGGAGTCCGATCCGTTCACGCCCCGGAAAGAGAAGCTGCTGGCGACGCTGCAGAGCGAGTACCGCTTCCAGAAGGGCGACGAGCTGTTCTTCGACGACACGCCCGATCGCCTCAAAGTGCGCATCATGGACGTGCGCGTGCACATCAAGGGCGATGGCGCCGTCGAGCGCGAGATTCTCGCGCTGAAGCTCTAGCGCGGGAGGAGTAAGGGAAGAGAGTGAGCAGCGAGAGCGCACCGCCACGCGCCACGTCCACGCCGAAGCGGGCAACGCCCTCCAACATCCAACCGTCAGCATCCGCAGCATCATGCCGAGAACCACGCCGGTCCATCTCCGGCCATCTGCGTCATCTGCGGATCACCTTATCTGTGCCTCTCACACCTGCCTTGCAGATAGCTTCAAACGGTGAGGCTCCTCATCCACGGAGAGATCCTTCGCTGATGCTCAGGATGACATGGCGTGATCCGATGTTCATCACCCAGGGTGCCGCTCCCGCGGCATGGCTAGCTGTCGTTAGTCCTGGTTCCAGCGCCCCTCCGCCTTTCGCCCCTGCGATGTCAGGGCCGACTCGGTGATCGCCGTC
>DASUKS010000082.1:0-7457 GCA_036278595.1 Dehalococcoidia bacterium | reverse complement strand
CCTCGACGAAGCGACGAGCTCGGTCGACACCCGCACGGAGGTGCTCATCCAGGAGGCGATGGCGGCGCTGCGCGCCCAGCGCACGAGCTTCGTCATCGCCCATCGCCTCTCGACGATCCGCGACGCCGACACGATCCTCGTCATGGAAGACGGACAGATCGTCGAGCAGGGCAACCACGACGATCTGCTGGAGCGCGGCGGCGCCTACGCGAAACTCTACAACGCCCAGTTCTCCGGCGCCGTCGCCGAATTCGCCGAACCGGCGATGCCATACCCCGCAATCTAACCGCGGCAAACAACGTAGGCGTAGCTTCAGCTGCGCCGTTCGGGTCCCGCAGTGAGTTGTCCAGACGAGCACACCGGTCGCTGCCTGGGTCGTTCAGGATCGCAGTCTGTGCACCATGCAGACGAATGCCGCCCATGCCAGACGATCCACGCCCGCGAGTTCGATGCTGTAGAATCGTCGCCAGTCCGCACGGCCGCGGCAGGGATGGTGAGCGTGAGCAACTACTGGCAGCGCAGCATGGGCGCGCGGATCTCGCGGCGGCGGTTGCTCGGCTCGTCGGCGGCTGCGGGCGGCGCGGCCGTGGCGGCGATGCTCGTCGGCTGCGCCGGCGGCTCGAAGGCCCTCAGCGGCACGCCGGACGCGAGCCAGACGACCAGGGGCGATCAGCCCGACGTGCTCAACAGCGGCGGTGCGCCGAAGCGCGGCGGCCGCTACCGCTACTCGGTCGCGGCTGATTTCGGCAGCTGGGACCCGCACATCGGCGTCGCGGTCGCCTCCGCGTACTTCCCGCGCATGTACAACGTGCTTGTCAACCAGTCCGCCGCGAAGCCGGGATTCTTCTTCTTCGATCTCGCCGAGTCCTACGAGAATCCCGACGACCAGACGTTCGTCTTCAAGATCAGGC
The DNA here is from genome assembly GCA_036278595.1 of Dehalococcoidia bacterium. Taxonomy (GTDB): domain Bacteria; phylum Chloroflexota; class Dehalococcoidia; order DSTF01; family JACRBR01; genus JADMII01. The sequence goes on along the minus strand of DASUKS010000082.1, from coordinate 6,546 downwards.
CCGGCGTGAAGGTGACGCCAAACGACCTCGGCGTCCCCGAGCGCGACCTCGGTGGCGAAGACGTGCGCGTGACGATGGAGCGCATCGCCGCGACGAAGGAGGCCAACAACTACACCTTCGCGCACGACTACATCGCCAGGACGGCGGTCGGCGATGGCACCGTGACGATCACGACCACGCGCCCCTACGCCTGGTTCATCAACCGCATCGGCCTGTTCTTCAACACGATCGCCCCGCGCGAGCTGCTTACCGGCGATGTCTCACGCCTGGCGTCGGCCGGCGCGGGAGCCGGCCCCTATCGGCTGACACAACTGACGGTCGGAGAGTCGGCGAGCTTCGATCGCAACCCGAACTACTACCGGCACGACCGGGTGACCGGCCAGCAACTGCCATACGTCGATGGGCTCGACGTGCCGATCATCGTCGATCGCTCCGCCGCCCACACGGCGCTGCTCAGCGGGCAGATCGACGGCTACCTGCCCGCCGACGGCGCCGAGGCGCGCTCGCTCGCAAGCCGGTTCACGATCGGCCGCGACCCAAACTTCTCGTACATCTCGTTCAGCATGAACCCGCGCCGAAAGCCGTTCGATGACCCGCGCGTCCGGCGCGCGTTCTCACGGGCGATCAACCGCGACGACTACGTGCGCGTGGTCTACGAAGGCGACGCGCGGCCCGACGGGCTTGTGCACTGGTCGTTGGGCGCCTATGCGCTCGACCCCGGCGAGCTGGCATCGAAGTACCAGCCGTTCGACATCGCCGAAGCGAAGCGCCTCGTCGCGCAGGTCGGCGGCATCAAGGTGAAGATGATGTACCCCGGCTCCACCGACCTCGAAGCCCACAGCGCGCACCTGCTGATCTTCCTCCGCCAGATGCAGGCCGCCGGCATCGAGATCGAGCACGACGCGCAGCCGTTCAGCACCTGGCTCGACAACTACCATAAGATCGACTACGACTGCTCGCTCGCCCTCAACCAGTTCTACGAGACGCCCGAGACGCCGCTCGGCTTTCACACGCTCGCCGGCCCCCTCGGCGACGGCTCGTACGTGCGCGGACTCGGCGACCCCGAGATCGAAGCCGCCGTGAAGAAGGCGAACGAGACCATCGACAACCAGGCCCGCATCACGGCCGTCCACGATGCGCAGAAGCTCATCTACGCGAAGGACCCGATCACGTTCCCTCTCGTCACGCCGTACGACTACAGCGCCTTCGCCCGCACCGTCCACGACTACCCCTCCGGCATCGGCACCAGCGCGTTCCTGATCAACACCTTCTGGCTCGGCTAGCCGGCGCCTCGGAGTTCCCCGCTGCCGCGCCGCATCCCGCGATCCGCCGCGCCCGCAGGCCACCGTGCCCCACCGGCTGCCACCTCCAGAAATTTGCGTTGACACGGGCGGACCACATGGGCGACAATCCCGACCATATGGTAGGAAATGCAGGCGTCTTCGGTGAGGTTCGGCCCGACGTTCGCGGCCGCCGCAGGCTCATCCTCGATGCCGCGACCGAGCTCTTTGCCGAGCGCGGCTTCGGCGCCGTCTCCATCCAGGACATCGCCGACGCCGCAGGCACGCACAAGACGACGGTCCTCTACCACTTCCCCAGCAAGGAGGCCCTGCACGAGGCGGTGCTCGACGAGGCGCTCGGCCGCGTGGCCGAAGTCATGCGCGAGTTCCTCGCCGGCGAGGCGCGCCCCGAACGCATCGCCTACATGCTGGACCAGATCCACGCCTTCTTCGCCGGCCACATCGCGCTCGCGCGTATCCTCCATCGCGAGCTGCTCGAGCCGAGCGGCGACGAGGCGCACCTGCGGCGCTTCGTCGAGACCATCTACGTGCCGGCGCTCGCATCCCTCGAAGTCGCCGTCGCCGCCGGTCGCGTCCGGCCGATCGACCCCGCGCTCTTCATCCACGACATTCACGTCGAGATCGTCGGCTACTTCTGCCACAGTGCGCTCATCGCCCGCCTCGGCGCCCGCGATCCACTCTCGATGGAGTCGCTGATCGCCCGCCGCAACCATCTCGTCGATCAACTCGTCCGTCAGCTCGGGATCGAGGAGGCACGCACATGACGCTCGCTACTCCGCCGGACGCGACGCACCGGATCGACGCACCGCCCGGCTACCGCTTCGAGATCCCGCCCTACCCCAACGGCTGGTTCCAGGTCGCCTACAGCGACGAGCTGCACCCGGGCGATGTGCTCCCACTCACGTACTTCGGCGAAGAGCTGGTCCTCTTTCGCGACACGGCCGGTGCGGCGCACGTGCTCGAAGCCTACTGTCCCCACCTCGGCGCCCACCTCGGTTACGGCGGCGTCGTCGAGGACAACTGCATTCGCTGCCCGTTCCACGCCTGGCGCTTCGATGGCGACGGCCGCTGCGTCGAGGTGCCGTACGCGGAGAAGATCCCGCCCCTCGCGCGCCTCGACGCATGGCCCGCGTTCGAAGCCAACGGCCTCGTCATGGTCTACCACCACATGCAGCGCCACGCGCCGACGTGGACCCCGCCGGTCCTCCCCGAATACACCTCCGACAGCTGGACCGACTACACGCGTCGGCGCTGGAAGATCCGCACGCACAACCAGGAGATGGCGGAGAACGGCGTCGACTCGGCGCACTTCAAGTACGTGCACGGCACGCCCGAGCAGCCGAACACGCGCGCGCAGATCGATGGCCATATCTTCCGCGTCCGCTCGCCCGTCCAGTACACCACGCCTCAGGGCGCCATCGAAGGCCAGATCGCGACCGAGTCGCATGCCTTCGGGTTTAGCACCGTGCGCTTCACCGGCATCGTCGAGACGCTGCTGGTCTCCTCCGTGACGCCGATCGATGGCGAGTACGTGGATGTCCGCTTCTCGTTCAAGACGAAGAAGATCGGCAACGACGCGGTCACGTCGAACGTCGGCGCTGCATTCATCGCCGAGATCGAGCGCCAGCTCGGCCAGGACATCCCGATCTGGGAGCACAAGACCATGAAGATGCGGCCGGTGCTCTGCGACGGCGACGGCCCGATCGGGCTCTTCCGGCGCTGGGCGAAGCAGTTCTATCTCCCCGAGCCGGACGGCGTCGACGCCGACGCCGAGGCGCCGCTATGACGCCGCCACGGGCGATCGATACGTTCGTCAACGTGACGATGGGCTCGACCGCGCGGCCGGAGTGGCTCGTGCGCGTCGCCGAGGACTACTTCAATCGCGCCGACGCCATCTTTCGCGACATCGATGTCCCGGAGCTGATCGATGCGATGGACGCCGCAGGCGTCGAGAAGGCCATCATCACCACCACCGCCGAGGAGCCGTCGGAGCACGCGCTCGCGTTTCCGCGCGCCCACCCCGACCGCTTCGCGCTGTCGCTCTCGCTCGACCCCCGCAACGGCATGACGTCGCTGCGCGCGCTCGGGCGGCTGGTGCGCGAACAGCCGGTCGTGCTGGCGCGCATCACGCCCTTCATGATCAACCTGCCACCCGATGACCGCGTCTACTACCCCGTCTACGCGAAGTGCATCGAGCTTGACCTGCCGATCGCCATCAACACCGGCATCCCCGGCCCTCCCATGCCCGGCCGCTGCCAGGACCCGATGTACCTCGACGAGGTCTGCGTCTTCTTCCCGGAGCTCAAGCTCGTGATGGCGCACGGCGCCGACCCATGGTGGGACGTCGCCATCCGGCTGATGATCAAGTACCGCAACCTCTACCTGCAGACGTCGGCGTACGCTCCGCGCTACTTCCCGCCGCAGTTGATCCACTTCATGAACACGCGGGGGCAAGACAAGATCATGTTCGCCTCCGACCACCCCGTCCTCTCGTTCGAGCGGTGCATCACCGAGGCGCAGGCGCTGGACCTCCGCGAAGGCGTGCTCGACAAGTTCCTCTACGGCAACGCCGAGCGCCTCTTCTTCAGCGGCGGCAGAGAGAACGGAACCGCACAGATCACGACGCCGGGGAGCACGACCGATGGTCACCATCGCTGATATCGACATCTACAGTCCGGCGACATTCGAGCATGCGATGCCGCACGAGATGTTCGCCCGCCTCCGCCGCGAAGCGCCCGTCTACCGGCACGGCGAGCCGGATGGCGCCGGCTTCTGGGCGCTGACGAAGTACGACGACATCGTCGCCGTCTCGCAGGATGCGTCCACCTTCTCCTCCGCGGCCATGGGCACGACGATCAACGACCCGCCGCCGGACGGCCTGGCGATGGTGCGGATGCTCATGTTGAACATGGACCCTCCGCGCCACACCGCCTACCGCAAGATCGTCGCGACCGGCTTCACGCCGGCGATCGTCCGCACGCTGGAGCCGCGCGTGCGCGAGATGGCACGGCGCATCATCGACAACGTCGCGCCACTCGGGCGGTGCGATTTCGTCACGCAGGTGGCGGCCGAGCTTCCGCTGCAGGTGATCGCGGAGCTGCTGGGCGTCCCCCTCGAAGACCGGCACCGCGTCTTCGACTGGAGCAACCGGCTGATCGGCTTCGACGACCCGGAGTTCAGCACTTCCGTCGCCGATGGCCAGCGTGCCGCCGCCGAGATGTTCGCCTACGCGCAGCAACTGGCGAGTGAACGGAAGCAGCACCCGCGCGACGACGTCATCAGCCTCCTCATGCACGCCGAGGTCGATGGAAATGCGCTCACGGAGGCAGAGTTCGATGCCTTCTTCATCCTGCTCTCCGTGGCCGGCAACGAGACGACCCGCAACCTCATCTCGGGCGGCATGCTCGCGCTCATCGAGCACCCGGCCGAACGCCGGCGCCTCCTCGACGATCCGGCGCTGGTTCGCACCGGCGTCGAAGAGATGCTGCGCTGGGTCACCCCCGTCATCTCGTTCCGCCGCACCGCGACCTGCGAGACGCGCCTGCGCGGAAAGCGCATCGCTGCGGGCGACAAGGTCGTGATGTTCTACCCGTCGGGCAATCGCGACGAAGACGCGTTCCCGGACGCCGGCGTGTTCGACGTATCGCGCGACCCCAACCCACACCTGGCCTTCGGCGGCGGAGGGCGCCACTTCTGCCTCGGCGCAAGCCTCGCCCGCCTCGAGATCCGCGTGATGTTCGAAGAGCTGCTGCGCCGCCTGCCCGACATCGAGCTCGATGGCGCGCCGCGCCGGCTGCGGTCCAACTTCATCAACGGCATCAAGACCCTGCCCGTCCGCTACACCCCGGCCTGATCGAACACCCCCCTCCGAGACCATGCGCGGGTGCTTCGGCCGGCCTCAAGGCTTGGCGACGTCTTCTCGGAACGCAGAAGTGAGAGGAAATATGGCGCGCTCGGAGGGATTCGAACCCCCGACCCTCGGTTCCGAAGACCGATGCTCTATCCGCTGAGCTACGAGCGCACGCGCGCCTTCAGCATATCGAACCGCCGCGCACGCCCCGCGCGCTACCCGCCGGCGGGCGGCGTCCCGCTCGCGGGCGGCGTGCTGCTGCCCGAGGTCGGGGGCGCCGCTGAGAGTCCGAGCTGCACGTCGATGCGCGTGTAGCTGCTGTCCTCCTCGACCGTGCTCGTCGAGATCTGGCCGTTCGTGCCCCCGCTCGCGTCCGTGAACGAGATGCTCGTCGCGGCCGCGGGTGTCGCGCCGGCTTCGGGCGTGCTCCCGGGCGCCGCCGCGCTGCCGTCGGTCACCGTGTAGCCGGCTGCCGTGAGCTTCTGCCGGTAGAAGTCGAGCGCCTTCTGCGCGCCGTCCTTCGTCACGAACGACACCGCGAACGAATCGCCCTGCGCCTGCTTCCGGTATGCCGACTCGACCGTCGTCGAGCCCGGGTACTTCGGCACGTTCGAAGGGAAGGTCGCGGGCAGCGCAAAATCCGTGCCCGGATCGTAGTGCTTCTGCGCGAGGCTCGCCGCGCCCGCGGCCACCGTCACGCTCTCGAGGATCGTGGTCACCTTCTCGTTCTTCGATGACGCCACGAGCACGAGCCCGGTGACGTTCGGGTCGCTGGTGTTGTCGAACTGGTGCAGCACGCCGTTCTCGTCGTTCTGCCCGCCCGTCAGCTCCCACGGGTCGGCCGCGAGCTTCTGCTCGAAGTACTTCCCCACCGTGGCTCGGTCATCGCTCGTGTCGTAGACGATGAGGTACGAGACGTCGGTGCCGGTCACCTGCTGCAGCGACGACACTATCTGCGAGCCCGGATACACGGGGAGGCCCTTCGGCAGGTTCGGCGGCACCGTGCCCTCGAAGCGCGTCGAGGTCGTGCCCTGCTGCGTGGTGAACGCGTTCAGCACGCTCGCGACGTCCTCGCTGCTGTGCGATGAACCGCTGCCGCCGCCGACGAAGAACCACACCGCCAACCCGACGATCACCGCCGGGACGATCGCCGCGATGGCGAAGAGCAGCGGCAGCGACGGCCCCGAGCGCGCCGGCGGGCCGGCGGCGTCGTATTCGTACCCGTCCCCAGATCCACCTTCGTCCGCGCTCGCCGGTGGCGCACCGCGGCTGTCGTCGGGCGCGCGTCCGTGCTCGCCGTCCGGCGTCGTCTCGTCCTGGGGCACGGGGTTACTCCTTGAATACCGAGGGAGGGATGGGGTGGACGGAGGGATTTGAACCCTCGATCTCCAGGGC
>DASUKS010000081.1:0-6193 GCA_036278595.1 Dehalococcoidia bacterium | reverse complement strand
GTGTCAACACGCGCGGTTCACACCCGCCGCATATACGCACACGAGCGTCATGCGCGCCGCGGCGCTTCCATGCACTCGACGCCGGCCGGCCCGACGACAGCCGAGTGCATCGTGCCCGGCTCCAGATCGAGCCGGTCGCCGGGCGCCAGGGCGATCTCGGTGCCGTCGGCGAGCCCGAAGACGATCGATCCCCGAAGGCAGTACAGCACCTTGTGATACTCGTGCGCGTGCGGCGCAAAGACGTCGCGCGGCCCGGTCGACCAGCGATGCGGCGCCAGTCCTTCGCGCGCGAACGCCGTCACGACCGCACGTTCATCGAAGTCGCCGGTCCGTCGCGTCACCTCAGGCATCAGCTCAGCCCTGGAACGAAGAGTAGCGGCGTAGCTTTAGCTGCGCCGTGTAGATCCGCGCCGGGTGCGCGAAGTCCGCCACCCGAAACGCAGAGTAGCGGCGTAGCTTTAGCTGCGCCGGAAGAGATGCAGTCCGCGTTCGGACCGGCCCTCGTAGAGCGCAACCGACGTCACCCGGCCGCTCCCCGGCCCAATCCCAATTCCCAATCCCCAGTAACCAGTCTCGAGCAACCAGCAGCCAGTCCCCAATCCCCAGTTCCAAGTCCCAGCCCTCAGCCCCCTTTTCCCCACTTCCAACTGTCCAAACCCAACCCTGCTAGAATGGGAATGAGAGGTTGGACATGCAGGTCACGCGCCAGGACATCCTGGATTACCTCCGGCTCCACAATCAGGCGACCGTCCGAGAGCTCGGCGAGCACCTGCGCCTCACGTCGACCGGCATCCGCCAGCATCTTACGGTGCTCGAACGCGACGGCCTCATCGCCTCTCACGAGGAGCGTGGACACGTCGGCCGCCCCGCGCTCGTGTATCGCCTCACCTCGCAGGGAGACGCGCTCTACCCGAAGCAGTACGAGGCGCTCGCCAACGCCCTCATCGAGGAAGCCCGCGGACTCCTTGGCCCCGACGCGCTTCAGAAGCTGATGAAAAACGTCGCGGCGCGCTTCGCCGAGCCGTACATGGCACGCCTCGAAGGCAAGACCGGAGAGGAGCGCGCGGTTGAAGCGACGCGTGTCATCCAGGAGCGCGGCTGCCTCGCCGAGTGCCGCGCCGAGGGCGGCGACCTGCTGATCCGCCAGCAGACCTGCCCGTTCCCGGATGTCGCCTCACGTAACAGCGCGGTATGCGCCCTCGAAGTGGAATTCGTGCGCCGCCTCGTCGGCACGGACGCGCGTCTGACGACGAGCCTGCTGCGCGGCGATGACGCCTGCACGTACCGCGTACGCCCTCGCCGCTGAGCGACTGCGCTGCACATAACGATGTCCGCACCGGGCCCAACTTCGTCTGCGCTTTCGCCATCCTGAACATCGGGTAGGGCATGTTCGCCGAAGTCGCCGTCAATTCGACGTTCCCGCACCGCGAGCCGTTCAGCTACGCGATCCCCGACGGCATGGACGCGCGCGTCGGATCCGCTGTCTATGTCCCATTCGGTCGGCTGACCCTGCAGGGCATCGTCGTCGAAGTGCACGAGACGCCGGTCTTCTCGCCGCCGGAGAAGATCCGGCCGGTCCGCTCGATCATCGGCGACCGGCCGCTGATCGATGAGCGGCACATCGCGCTTGCGTTCTGGGTCCGCGACCGCTACCTCGCGCCGCTGTTCGATTGCGTCGCCCTCCTGCTGCCGCCCGGCTTCGAACGCAAGCCGCTGACGCTCGTGCGTCCGCTCCTCGATCCGTCCGAGGTCGATGCGCTCGACCTCCCGACGCGGCAGCGGGAGGTGCTCACTGCCGTTGCCGCACAGCCCTCGATCGATCTCGACGACCTGCGCGAGCGGCTCCCGCGCGGCGCCACCGAGCACAGCCTCGCGCAGCTCGAGCGTGCCGGGCTGGTCGCGCGACAGTACACGCTCGCGCGCCCGCGCGTCGGTCCGCGCACGGTCGATGTCGTGTCGCTCGCCGTTCCGATGGCCGAGGCGCGCGCCCGCATCGAAGCCGCAGAACCGCCGAAACGCTCGCGTCGCGCCGACGTCATCGAGCGGCTGCTGCACGAGCGCGAGCTGCCGGTCGAGAGCGCCGCGCGTCTCGCCGGCGGCCGGCCGAACCTCGACCGTCTGCTCACCGATGGCGTCGTCCGCTACGACCGCAACGGCGACACCGTGCGGCTCGTCGCGAACGCGCTCGAGGCCGCCGAGCAGGTGCGCAGCCTGCGCCGCACCAGGCGCGCGGACATCGCCTTTCGCATCATCACCGCGCTCGACGACCTCGATCGCACGCTCCCCGATCTGCGCGCATCCGTCGGCGCCGACGCCGCGGCTGTGCGCCGCCTCGCCGGCCTCGGCGCCGTCGCGATCGAAGAGCGCCCGGTCGAGCGCGACCCCCTCGCCGAGCAGCACGTGACGCGCCGCCCGCCGGCCGATCTCCTCCCCGCGCAGCGCGCTGCCGCCGACGCGATCATCGCCGCGCTCGACGCGCGCACGCACCGCACCTTCCTGCTGCACGGCATCACCGGCAGCGGCAAGACGGAGGTCTACCTCGACGCGCTCGACCACTGCGTGCGGTCGGGCAGGCGCGCAATCGTGCTCGTGCCCGAGATCGCGCTCACGCCGCAGACGGTGCGCCGGTTCCGCGAGCGCTTCGAACGCGTCGCCGTGCTGCACAGCGCGCTCAGCGACGGCGAGCTCTTCGACCAGTGGCGCGGCATCGCCGATGGACGCTACGACGTGGTCATCGGTCCGCGCTCGGCGCTCTTCGCGCCGCAGCCGAACCTTGGCCTGATCGTCATCGACGAAGAGCACGAGTGGACCTACAAGCAGTCCGACGCCGCGCCCCGCTACCATGCGAGAGACGCCGCGCTCGAGCTCGCGCGCCTGGCAGGCGCCACCGTCGTGCTCGGGAGCGCGACGCCCGACGTCGCGTCGATGGAGCGCGCCGACCGCGGTGTCTACACGCTGCTCACGTTGCCCGAGCGCATTCGGCCGGTGGTCGATGCGGGGGCCGTCCGCCGTCCCGTCGCCTCGCCCGCGATGCCGGAGATCGCGGTCGTCGACCTGCGCGAGGAGCTGCATGCGGGAAATCGCGGCATGTTCAGCCGCGCGCTGCAGTCAGCGGTCGAAGAGGCGTTGGCCGCGGGTGAGCAGGTACTGCTCTTCCTCAACCGCCGCGGGCTGGCCGGGCACGTCCAGTGCCGCGATTGCGGCTTCGTACCGGAATGCCCATCGTGCAGCGTCGCGCTGACGTTCCATCGCCAGTACGACCGCCTTGTTTGTCACCAGTGCAACCGGCGATGGCGCCTCCCCGCATCGTGCCGGCAGTGCGGCAGCCCGCGCGTGCGCCTCCTCGGCGCCGGCGTCGAGAAGGTGGAGGCCGAAGCGCATCGCGCCTTCCCGCACGCGCGCCTGCTCCGCTGGGACCGCGACGTCACCGGCACGCGCGGCGCCCACGAGCGCATCCTCGCGACGTTCCTCGCGCACGAGGCCGACATCCTCATCGGCACGCAGATGCTCGCGAAGGGGCTCGACCTGCCCGAAGTCACCGTCGTCGGCGTGATTAGCGCCGACATCGGCCTGCATGTGCCGGACTTCCGCGCCGGCGAGCGCGTGTTCCAGGTCGTTACGCAGGTCGCCGGCCGCGCCGGCCGCGGCGAGCGCCCCGGGCGTGTGTTCGTGCAGACCTACACCCCCGACCACTACGCGATCGATGCCGCATCGCGCTATGACTACGACGGCTTCGTCGCCGCCGAGCTCGATCAGCGGCGCGCGCTCGGCTATCCGCCGTTCGGGCGCCTGGCGCGGATGCTGTTCGCTCACACGAACCCCCGGTTCGCCCGCGAGCACGCGACGCGCGTCCAGCGCGAGGTCGAGGAGCGCCGCCGCGAGCTCGGATCGGACGTAGAAGTCCTGCCCGCCGCCCCCGCGTTTATCGAGCGTTCGCGCGGCCGCTGGCGCTGGCAGGTGCTCCTCCGCGGCCGCGACCCGGCCGCCGTCCTGCGCGACTTCGTCCTCCCCCAGGGCTGGTCGCTCGACGTCGACCCCGTGAGCATGCTCTAGCAGGGTGCTGATGAAGAGGTGCGCGCCAGATAACGATCGGTCAACTCAGGATCAGATGTGAATCGAGCGTGAGCCATAACGGGTCCGAAGTTTGCAGCACCCTACTAGCGCCGGAGATTTCCCCGACCGCGCGCCGGTTCGAGCGCTTCGGCCGAATCATTTGCCCACACGGTCGTTCGCAGCTCCCCTTCCCTTTAGGGAAGGGGACGGGGGTAGGTCGCGCGCCGCGCCGATTCCATCATCACAACTCATCTGTGCCATCTGTGTCATCTGTGGTTCACGCAAGCGAGCGCGCGCGTTCCAGCGCGCGCCGCAGGTCGTCCGGCAACGGCGCCTCGAACTCCATGCGCTCATCGGTGCGCGGATGCGTGAACGCGATGCGCGCTGCATGCAGGAACTGCCGCTGTACCAACTCCGACCCGTGTCCGTAGAGCCGGTCGCCGACGATCGGGTGTCCGATCGCCGCGAGGTGCACGCGGATCTGGTGCGTGCGCCCAGTCTTCGGCCGCGCCTCGACCAGCGAGACGCCACGCAGCCGTTCGATGACGCGATAGCCTGTCGTCGCCTCTCGACCGCCTTCTACGATCGCCATCCGCTGCCTGTTGCGCGGGTCGCGCGCGACCGGTGCCTCGATCACGCCCTCCGCCGGCCGCGGCGTGCCCTCGACCAGCGCCAGGTACGTCTTCTCGATCGTCCGCTCCTTCAGCTGGCGCGCCAGCCCGTTGTGTGCGGCGTCGTTCTTCGCAACGAGGATGATGCCCGACGTATCGCGGTCGAGTCGGTGCACGATTCCCGGCCGCGCGACGCCGCCGATTCCGGACAGGTCTGGCGTGTGCGCGAGGATCGCGTTCACGAGCGTCGAGTTCGCGTGCCCCGGCGAGGGATGCACCGTCATACCCGCCGGCTTGTCGATCACGAGCAGGTCGCCGTCTTCGTACAGGATGTCGAGCGGGATCGCTTCCGGCTGCGCCGAGGCCGGCTCCGGCGCCGGTACCTCGACCCGCACGCGCTGCCCCACCTCGAGCCTGGTGCCCGCCTTCGCGAGATGCTCGCCGAGCCGCACATGCCCGCCGTCGATCAGCCGCCGCACCCGCGAGCGCGTCAGCTCGGGCAGGCGCCGCGCGACGAACACGTCCAGCCGCTCGCCGTCGGTGTCTGCGACGAGCTCAGTCGTCGGGGCTTGCGTCATTCGCTAGGTCGATGGGCGCCGGAGCCGCGGCGGTCTCGTCCTCATGCCGCGCTGCGTCGACCTCGTGGAAGGCGAAGAAGATCAGCACGACGGCGATGCTCGTCGAGATGCTCGCGTCGGCGACGTTGAACGTCGGGAAGCTGCCGACGTGGATGAAGTCGGTCACCTCGCCCATCCGCACGCGGTCGATCAGGTTCCCGATCGCGCCCCCGAGCTGCATACCGAGCGCGAGGCGGATGATGCCGTGCTCCATCGGCGGATAGACATAGTAGAGGAGGATCGCTCCGAGTCCGAGCAGGCTCGTGAAGATGAGGAACACCGTCTGCCCCTGCAGGATGCCGAAGGCGGCACCGCTGTTCACTACGTGCAGGATGCTGATGTTCGCCCCGTTGTGCGGCCATGCCTCGTACAGCCCGAGGTTCGACCTGACCAGCCACTTCGTGAACTGATCGAGCGCGATCACGACCGCCGCGACCAGGAAGAAGATGAGGTCACCGCGCCAGCGTGATGCGAACCGCCCCCCGAATGAGGGCGGCGAAGAAAGGACCGTGTCGGGGCTGCTCACCCATGCAGGATAGCACCCGCCCGCGAGGCCGATTCTCGTCAAATGCACAGAAGCCAGCGTCAGATGGCGGGGGACGCTGGCTCCTGCTCAGGTTGAAGGGGACACAGTCGTGCCGGTTCCCCCCACAGCCATCATCGGCCCCGCCGCCCGAATCTGTGGCGCCGGACAAGGCTGAACCGGCGCATGCCATCCACGGTGCGGCTAAGCGCCCGGGCCTCGTCGTCCATGCGCCCATCGAAGGATCCCTCCGGCGGCGCAACACTCACCGACCGCGCGCGCTCACTCATGGACAGCATCCGTGCCGGCCTGTCATCTACCTTGTAAATAGCTTCGGGACGTGAGCGCGCGAGGATGCGGGATGAAGCGACGGGCGATCAGGTACTCAC
>DASUKS010000080.1:0-19136 GCA_036278595.1 Dehalococcoidia bacterium | reverse complement strand
CTGCTCGAGGCGCCGCGCGCCGCCGATCACGTCGAACCCGGCCTCATGCAGCGCCCGCGCCGTCGCCGCGCCGATGCCGCTGCTGGCGCCGGTGACGACGGCCGTGCGCTTCCCCTCGGTCATTCGCTGCTCCTGACGCATGCCGCGTTCCGTCGTTGGCGTGCGGCGAACTCCGGTGCGTCCGCCGGCGACGTACCGGGCGTTGACCGCGGTCGCCTCGCCGCCGCGGCTACGGCTTCGCGATCATCACCTCGGTCGACTTGATGACGACGATGACCTGCTCGCCGTCCTTCAGGTCGAGCCCTTCGACGGACGCCCTCGTGATCGCCGAGACGACCTCCTGCCCGCCGACGTCGACGATCACCTCCGCCATGATCGTGCCGCTGCGGATGCTCTTGATGGTGCCCCTGAGCTGGTTGCGCGCGCTGATCTGCATCGACGGCCTCCTGTCCGTTCGTCGCCCTCCCCACCCAGCCAGCGTAGCCGATCCCGCACCAGCCCGAAGCAGCCGCGGAGCCTCAGCTCCGCCCCGCGGGCCGCAGAGCAAAGTAGCGGCGTACCGTTAGCTGCGCCGTCTCCGGCCGCCTCGCCGGCGAACCGATCCCGCGCTACATCGTCTCCGCAAGCGTCTCTTCCGTGCCCGCCGCGACCGGCTGCGCCAGCAGCGCCTCCGCTTCCGCGAGCAGCGCGTCATCGACCGGCACCGGGTGCTCGATGCCCGGGCGCGCGAACAGGAACACCACCTCGCGCACTGGCATGCCTGTCGCGCGGTGCGCGGCCCAGGCGTACACGAGCGCCTGCGGGTGGTAGTGCGCCGCGCGCTCCACGACCTGCGACGCGCTCACGCTGTCCGTCTTGAAGTCGACGATCACGATCGCGCCGTCCTCGACGAACAGCAGGTCGATCCGCCCTTCGGCCAGCCCCTCGGCGGCTTCCGGGAGCGCCGCCGTGAACGCGACCTCCCGCAGTACGCGCTCGCTGCGCTTCGCCCGCGCGATCACCTCCGACGCGAGCGCGCGCTGTGCCACCTGCGCGATCTCCGCATCGCGGCCCGCCAGCCCGAACTCGCTGGCGACCGAGGGCGCCATCGTTGCCGCGTCCTCCGGCCGCTCGAGGTCGATGCGCTCCAGCAACGCATGCACGGCGCTCCCGAATTCCGTCGCGCGGCCTCGGCGCACGGCGTCGATCGCGTCTTCGCGCTCCCACTCCGGCTTCAGCGCGCTGGCCGTGCGGATCGTCAGCGGCCGCTTCGCCTCACCAAGCGCCGCCGCGCGTTCGCGTTCCCACGCCTCGCGCTCCGAGAGCACGCGGTCGATCGCACCGTCGCTCGCCGTGCCGAGCGCCCGGCGCCAGACCGGGAGGTCGCCCGGGAACGAAGGCAGCGTCGCCGGGTCGATCATCGCCGCGCCGTCGGGCTCGCCGACGCCGGCCGTGCGCAGCAGGTCCGTCGCCGACTTCACTTCGGCGCGTGGCCGCGCGTCCGGCGCGTTCGTGAACACCGGCACGATGAGGCGGTCGCGCGCGCGCGTCGCGGCCACGTATAGCAGCCGCGCCTGCTCGGCAAGGTCGTGCGCACGCTCGGCGAGGAGCGCGGCATCCCAGCCGGGTGTCGTGAACTTCAACTCGGACTTGCCCACCCGCAGATGCAGCCGGCCGCCGTTACGGTCCGGAATGACGCGTGTGCGGTCGGCCCACTCTGTCTCCATATTCGCGAAGACGACCACCGGAAACTCGAGCCCCTTCGACGCGTGCACGGTGACCACGCGCACGACATCGTCGGTCTCCTCGCTGATCAGCGCGTCCGTCTCGTCCGATGCCCGGGCGGTGTTCTCCTTCAGCCAGCGCACGAAGCCGCGCAGCCCGCCGCCGCTCGCCGCCGTGAACGAACGCGCCTGGTCGATGAGCTTCAGCAGGTTCGCCGCGACCTGCTCGCCCTGCGGCTGGAGCATCGCGAACTCGACGAGCCGCGTGCGGTCGAGCACCGTGCGCACGATGTCGGGCAGCGCGTGCGTGTGCCGCAGCTGGCGCAGCTCGCCGAGCAGCCGCAGCGCATCGGGCACGGCGCCGGTGGCGTCGCGGCGCACGCGCAGGCCGTTGAAGCTGCCCCCGTACAGCAGCAGCTCTTCGTCCGACACCCCGAACGCCGATGAGCGGAGCGCCGCGACGGCCGCCACCTGGTCCGCCGGGTCGTCGATCGCGCGCAGGACGGCGATCAGCTCGCGCACTTCCTGCCGCTGGAAGAACGTGCGCCCGCCCTCGTGGCGGTAGGGCACGCCGGCGCGCGCGAGTGCCTCCTCGTACGTGTGCAGCTCCGCGCGGCTGGGGATCAGCACCGCGATGTCGCGCCACGTGGCGGCCCGCCGCGCCTCGCCGTCGCCGCGCACGAGCCATGAGCCGTCGCGCACCGCCGTCGCGATCATCGATGCGATCGCGGCGGATTCCGCGCGCCGCACGTCCGCGATCTTCGCCCCGCCGAGGACGCACGGGACGACGTTCACGCAATCTTCGGTCGCGGCATCGAACGCGGGGTGATGCACGAGGTCCACGTACTCCGGCTGCACGCCCGGTTCGCTCGCGATCAGCCGGTCGAACACCTCGTTCACCCAGTCGATGATCGGGCGCGCGGAGCGGAAGTTCTGGACGATGTGACGCGCAACGCCGCCGAACACCCGCGCCTTGACGGCGTCGTAGATGCCTATGTCCGCGCGGCGGAAGCGGTAGATCGACTGCTTCGGGTCGCCGACCACGAAGAGGCTGCCCGGCCGCGGCTTCACGTCGCGCCAGTCCGCGGCGTCGGCGCCGTCGCACAGGCGCAGGATCAGCTCCGCCTGCAGCGGATCAGTGTCCTGGAACTCATCGACGAGGATGCAGCGGTACTGCGCCGCGAAGTACTTCCGCACGTCCGCGTTCTCGCGCACGAGGTCGCGCGCCCAGATCAGCAGGTCGTCGAAGTCCGCCGTGCCCGCCGCCTTGCGGCGCCCGGCATAGTGCAGCACGAATCCCTGCAGCCAGTGCAGCAGCGCGGCGGTCGCTCCCCCGCGGAGCGCGGCGACGCAGTCCGCGAGTGCGGTCTTGTACTCCTTGAGCGCGTCCTTCGCGTTCTTGCAGTCCTGCGCGGTGACCCAGTTCGGCTGACGTCCCACGCTCGTGCTCGGCGCCTTCGCCGTGACGATCGCGCGGCGCCGCGCGTCGCCGCGCAGCTCGCGCAGTACCGACGCGAACTTCAGCACCTCGCCGATCTGCTGGTAGGCGCCGTCCTCTTCTGTCTTGCATCGTCCCCGGAGCGCCGTCAGTCGCGCGCAGATCTCGTCGAAGGCATCGAGGAACGCCGGCACGGGGTCGGCGGCCGCGGCCGGCGGCCGCAGCGGCAGCACGTCGCGGTGCCGGTGCAGGGCGTCGGCGGCCTCGCGCACGGCCGCGTACGGCACGCCGAGGTTCAGGGCGTCGAGCAGCGCCTCCGGCGGCGGATCCGCGGCCATCTCCTTCGTCATCCACTCCTCGTACGCGGCCTCGAAGTCGAGCTGCGCCGGCAGGTCGGTGAGCACGCTGAACCCGGGGTCCACGCCCGCCTCGACGGGCCGCTCGCGCAGCAGGCTCGCCGCGAAGGCGTGGATCGTCTCGATGTGCGCGCGGCTCAGGTCGCGCAGCGCCGCCTCGAGGTGCGCCCGCTCGTCCGGCGTCGTCTTGTCGGACCCTCGTGCCTGCTCCAGCTCCTCGCGCACGCGGCCAGCCAGCTCCGCCGCCGCCTTCTCGGTGAAGGTGATCACCGCCATTTCGTGCACGCGCGCGCGGCCCCGCCGCAGCGTCTCGACGATCCGGTCGACGAGCACCGTCGTCTTGCCGGTGCCCGCGCCGGCCTCGACGCACATGTTCTCGTCGGTCCGCGTGCGGATCGCCTGGCGCTCGGCCTCGTCGGATGGCGTGAAGTCGTTCATTCGATCGCTTCCATCGCGATGAACGCCGCGCCACGTGGGTCATCCCGCTTGCGGTCGGCGATGCGCCCGATGCGCGCGTCGCAGACGTCGCGGTAGTCGCACCACTTGCAGTGCGCCTCGCCCGTCCCGGGATTCGGCGCGAAGAAGCCGGCATCGATGCCCTCGGCGATCGTCGTGAAGATCGCGTCGATGTCGGCCCTTCGCGCCGCGAGCTCAGCGCCGCTGATCGAGGTGCGCCTGAAGCCGCCGTTACTGCTGACGTAGAAATACTCCGCCGCTCCCTCTTCGGGCGGGATGTCGAGCAGCTTCGCGGCGGCACGCAGGTAGATGGGCAGCTGCAGCGACCTGCCGCCCCCGAGCTTTACCGCCGGCGTGCTCTTCCCCGTCTTGTAGTCGATCACGCGAAAGCGCGTGCGCGCGTCGTCCCAATCCACGCGGTCGATGCGGCCCTGCAGCCGGATCTCGCGCCCATCGACATGGATGGCGAGCGGCTCGGTGCTCGAAAGCGGGTCGGCCGCGCGGCCGCGGTCGTGGCTGAGCGGGCCGAACATCACCTCGAACGCCTGCGGGACGAAGCCGGAGCGGTCGGCCGCCTCGACGTCGTACCAGCGCACGAGGTCCTCATCGATCTGCCGCGCATCGATGCGCCATACCAGCGCTTTGCCGGTGACGCCGCGCCGCACCCGCTCCTCGCCCTCCTCGTGCGCGAGCGCGAGCAGGCGGGCGATGTGGCGCTCGCGTGCTGCCGGACGCGGCGGATCGCCGGGCGCGATCTCGCGCATGAACCGCTCGAGGATGTCGTGCACCAGGCTGCCGCGGTCGCGCGGGTCCATCCGGTCGAGCGTCTCCGGCTCTTCGAGCTGCTCGACGCGCAGCACGTACGACAGGAAGTACCGGTACGGGCACTCCGCGTAGGTCTCGAGCCGGCTCGGCGAAACGGCGGCCCGCGTAAACGGCGATCTTGCGAGCGCCGCCGCGATCGCGCCGGCATCGAGCATCACTCCGTCGTACGTCGTCAGCGCGTTGCTCCAGCGCTGCTGCCGCGCCTCCAGCGCGCGCTCGAACGGCGGGCTCTCGCGGTCGATCGCGAGGATGTTCTCCGCGCCCGCGTGGTGGCCGACGTACGCGTGCACGAGCGTGCGGTCGTACTCCGCCGCCGTCAGCGCCTGCCGCGGCTCGTCGGCGGCGAGGCGTCCGGCGCTGTACCGGTGCACAACGCGGCTCCCCTCGATCTGGCCGAACGGCACGCGCCGGCCTTCGAGCGCATCGGCGGCCGCGCGGAAAAAGTACGAAGGGAGGTGCTTGCCGCTGCTCCCCGCTTCCGCGCGCGCGTACGAGATGCGCAGGTGATCGCTCGCCGACTGCGCCGCGAGCCAGAACGTGAGCGCCTGGTCGTCTGGCTCCGTCCGCAGCGGGATCACGCCGCGACCTTCTTCGTTGATCGCCCGACGCTCGCGCTCGAGCAGCAGTGGGTCGGGTCGCGGCGGCGGCGGCCATGCGCGCTCCGCGACGCCCACCAGGCACACCGCGCGGAACCGCAGGTGGCGCAGCGACGAGGCGTCGAGCACGGCGACACCTTCGCGGCCGAACGCGCGCACCGGCTCGCCGAAG
The DNA here is from genome assembly GCA_036278595.1 of Dehalococcoidia bacterium. Classification (GTDB taxonomy): domain Bacteria; phylum Chloroflexota; class Dehalococcoidia; order DSTF01; family JACRBR01; genus JADMII01. The sequence goes on along the minus strand of DASUKS010000080.1, from coordinate 13,590 downwards.
ACACGTGTCACGTCGCGCGACTCCAGATCGTCACGGACTGCCCTGCAGAACACCTCGAACGACACCGGCTCGCGCACCGCGCCGAGCACGTGCAGGTCGTCAAGCGCGCCGATGATCTTGTCGACGCCGTGCGCGTACGTATCCGCGAGCCTGCGCAGGTACGCGAGGTGCTCGGACCACGTCGCGTCCTTCGGATGCTCCGCGAGGTCGTGCGCGAACTGCACCGCGAACGCCGCGAACCGCTCGATGCGGGCGGCGTGCTCCCCGAGCCACTCGTACCCCTCGCGCAGCGCGTCGTGTCGCTTGTCGTCGGCGAGGCGCTGCAGCCGCTCCTGCCACTGCGCCGGCTCGTCGATGATGCCCGCCTCGCGCGTGAAGCCTTCCCACTCGGACGCGCTGACGGAACTGCCGCCGGTCGTCGCCGGCGGCAGTTCCGTCTCCGTTAGGAACTCCATCACCTGCGCGCGCGGGAAGCGATCGCTGGCGGCGAGCTCGAGCAGCGCGAGCACCCGCCGGCCGAGTGGATGCTCCGAGAGCAGGCGGCCCGCGTGCAGATACGTCGGGATGCCCGCCTCCGCGAAGATCTCGTCGACGAGCGTGCGGTACGGGTCGGACGATCGGTACACCACCGCCATCTCGTGGAAGCGCACGCCCGCGCGCGCCCACCCGATGCACGCGCGCGCTGCCTCCCACACCTCGCGCACGGTGTCGGGCGCGCTCGCGAGCGACACGCCGGTGGCGTCGGTCGCCTGCTGCCCGTCGCGAAACAGCGCCGCTGCCAGCGCCGGCGGGCCCTTCGCCGCGACGCTCGGTCGTTCATCCGCCGCCGAGCCGCGGCCCAGCCGCTCGCGCAGCGCCGCGTGTGCGCCGTCGGCGTCGAGGCCGGACATCGGGAGGAACACCGTCACGTCGTGGTCCTCCGCGATGCGCTCGATGAGGTCAATGGCGAGATCCGGCAGCGACCAGGCGCCGTAGATCAGCAGCGGCCCGTCGAGCGCGGCGACGTCGGCCCCGCGATAGTCGTCCGAGGAGGCGATGAAGCGCGAGCGCCGCGCAGCGAACAGCGCGTAGAGGCGTGCGATCTCCGTGAGCTTGGGCGCGTTCTCCGGCATGCGCGAAGCGACGGCATTCGCGGCGTCGCGAAACGCATCGGGCGTGAAGGCGCCGCCATCGAGCTCCCGGAACAGGCTGCGTAGCGCGCGCACGAACCCCTCGCGTCCGCGGACGCCCGCGAAGTACCCTTCCGCCTCAGCGGCGACATCGCGCACGAGCAGTCGCTCGCTCTCCGGTGTGAGCAGGGTGCGGCCGTCGCCCGTGTGCCGCGCGAGGCGCCCCGCCAGCGCGTGCGGCAGCACGTAGTCGACGTTGATCTGCGGCACGCCGCGGCGCGCCAGCGCGCGCGGCAGGTAGCGCCGCAGCAGCACGTTGCCGACGAGCACCGTCACCGGCGCGAGGGCATCGGTGCGCCGCGCGTCGACGACCGCATCGCCGAGCGCGGATTCGAGTGCGTCGAGATCGCCGGTGATCAATCGGGTGCGTGTCGATGCCAGCACGACCGAAGTATAGTGGCGGTATGCGACAACGTATGTCGCACGGCACCCACGGTGGGAAGATTCCGCAGGGGGCATTATGGCGAACTACCGGCGCCCGGACTGGTTCACCAAGAACATCTTCAACCCGGCCGTCGCGGGGCTGACGAAGCTCGGCCTGCCGCTCGCCGGCTCGCGCGTGCTCGCGGTGCGCGGACGCAAGAGCGGCGAGTGGCGCACGACGCCCGTGAACCCGCTGACGCTCGATGGCCAGCGCTACCTCGTCGCGCCGCGGGGGCACACCCAGTGGGTGCGCAACCTGCGCCTCGCCGGCGGCGGCGAGCTGCGGCTCGGACGCAAGACCGAGGAGTTCGTCGCGCAGGAAGTCCCGGATGGCGAGAAGGTGCCGATCCTGCGCGGCTACCTCGAGCACTGGAAGTGGGAGGCCGGGATGTTCTTCGACGGCAAGGACGCGGACTCGCCCGAAGACGAGCTGCACGCGATCGCGGCCGACCACCCCGTCTTCCGCATCAGCCCGCCGCCGGCGGCCTGAGCGCAGCCCGCGATTGATCGCCGGGCGCCCGCCTGTTAGCTTCGGCGCGATGGAACAAGACGGCGCCCGCCCGAACCACACGACGATCCGCGACCTGCCGGCGGCCGACCGCCCGCGCGAGCGGCTGCGCGACTTCGGCGCGAACGCGCTCTCCCTCGCGGAGCTGATCGCCATCCTGCTGCGCACCGGCACGGCGCAGCAGAGCGCGATCGGCATCGCGCAGGACCTGCTGAGCAAATACACCCTCAACGACCTGGTGCGGGCGCCGTTCCGCGAGCTCTGCAACATCCCCGGGCTCGGCGAGGCGAAGGCGGCGCAGCTCAAGGCCGCGCTCGAGCTGGGCGTCCGCGCCGCCGCCGAGATGGGTGCCGAACGCACAAGCTTCACCTCGCCCGATGCGATCGCACACCTCATGCTGGGCGAGATGTCCGGTCTCGCGCAGGAAGAGGTGCGGGTCCTGCTCCTCGACAGCCGAAACCGCAGCCTCGGCATCCACAAGATCTACAAGGGAAGCGTCCACTCGGCGCAGGTGCGCCTGTCCGAATTGCTGAGCGACGCCGTGCGTGTCAACGCCCCGCACATGGTCCTCATCCACAACCACCCGTCCGGCGACCCGACGCCGTCCGCCGCGGACATCCACATGACGAAGCTCCTGTACGAGAGCGCGAAGGTCATGGACATCGACCTCACCGATCACCTGGTCATCGGCGGCGGCCGCTATATCAGCATGAAGGCGGTGAAGATGGGGTTCCCGAATGGCGCCTGAGCCGGCACCGCGCGCAGTGGCGTTCCTCGAGGGCTCCCGCAAGGCGCGCCTCGTCGCGCTCGACCTCGATGGCACGCTGATGGAGCGCGGCAACGTCGTCAGCGAAGGCAACGCCGCCGCCGTGCGCGACGCCGTCGCCGCCGGCGTCCATATCGTGCTCGCGACGTCGCGCTGGTACGCGCTCGCGAAGCACAGCGCCGACATGCTCGGCATCCGCTCCCCGATCATCTGCCACAACGGCGCGATGGTGCGCAGCCCCGTCGACGACGCCCGCTGGCTCGAGCTGCAGGTCCCGCCCGATGCCGCGCGCGCCATCGCCGATGTCGCCGACCGCGAGCGCTACGAGTCGATGGTGACGGTCGACGACGTCACGTACCTGATGACCCGCCGCCCAAACGTCGACCCCGCGCGCCTGCCCGCCGGCATGGTGCTGGCCGATGCGCTCACACCGCAGGTCGGCCGCGGGGCCGAGGGCTTCCTGTTCTTCGGCGACGACGCGGTCGATGGCATCCCGGGCGCGCTCGGCGGGCGGTTCGATGGCGTGCTGAACATGGCGTCCGGCTACAGCGAGACCTTCCCGCGCTACCTCAACATCGTCGCGGCGGGCGCGGACAAGGGCCGCGCGCTGGCGCTCGTCTGCGAGCGCCTCGGCATCGCGCTCGAAGACGCGATCGCCGTCGGCGATGCTGCGCCGGACCTCGAGATGATGCGCGTCGCCGGCCTCAGCGTCGCCATGGGCAACGCGCCCGCGGAAGTGCAGGCGCAGGTCGACATCGTCGGCCCCGGCAACCGCGAAGACGGCGTCGCCTGGACCCTCCGCCAGTTCGCGATCCCGTAGGTCGCCGACATTGCGGAGCCTCTCGCGCCGGCAGAGGGCGCCGTCATGCGCGCGCCGCTGTACTCCGCGCGAAGCGAACCGAAGAGTCTCTCCGATCGCAGCGCGCACCGCCGATCAGGCATTCGGCCGTACCCCGCTAGCCCTGCGACGAAGACCACACGACCTCCATCACCCAACATCTGTGCCATCTGTGTCATCTGTGGTTCAAGAGACCGCCTTCTTCACCAGCGCCGCGATCCGCTTCTCCTCCGCCGGACCGATCTCCTTCAGCGCGAACGCGTCCGGCCACATCGCCCCGTCGTCGAGGTGCGCCTCTTCGTTGAAGCCGAGATCCGCGTACCGCATGCCGAACTTCGACGCCGCCTTGAAGAAGACCACGACCTTGCCGTCCCGCGCATACGCCGGCATGCCGTACCACGTCTTGGGCATAAGCTCTGGTGCGGTCTCCTTGACGATCGCGTGGATGCGCTCCGCCATGCGACGGTCGTGCGCCGGCATCGCCGCGATGACGGCGAGCAGCGCGCTCTCGCCGGCCTCGCGGTCCTTGTTCATGCGCGCTTCCGCCTTCAGCTCGCGGGCGCGCTCCTTCATCGCCGCCTGCTCATCCTTCGAGAAGCCGCCCGACTTCGCCGTCGTCGCCTTCACTGTCTTCTGCGCCATGGTGGTGCTCCTCTCTCCCGAATGCTCCCGTACTACACCTTAGAGGCGCCGCGCCGTCAGAAGTACTTCTCGACGCGCCGGATCTCCACCGCGCCCCCGAGCCGCGCCTGCGGGATCCGCGCCGCCAGCGCGATCGCGTCGTCGATGCTCTCCGCCTCCATGGCGAAGGCGCCCGCGATGCCCTCGACGAGGTGCGGCCCGTCGTTCACCTCCACCTTCCCCGATGCTACCCGCACCGTCGTCGCCTCGCCCGGCGCGATCGGCGGCAGCCGCAGCGTGATGCCCGGCGTCTGGTTCACCGCAGCGTACTCCGCGTAGATCTCCTTCTTCTCCGCGTCGCCAAGTTCATCCCACCCGCCCGTCCCGGGCAGCGGGAAGCTTCCGTGGTAGATCACGAGCACAAATTGCACGGCGTCCTCCTGTCACACTGGCCGCGTCTCGGCCGTCATTGCTATGACGGACCCGAGCGGGAGAATGTGACGATGACCGACGAGCAATTCCTGGCCGAGCGATTCGAAGCCAACCGGCCCCGGCTGCAGGGTGTGGCATACCGCCTGCTCGGCTCGACCGGCGAGGCGGACGACGCCGTGCAGGAGGCGTGGCTGCGCCTCAGCCGCTCCGACACGAGCGACGTCGCGAACCTGGGCGCATGGCTCACCACGGTCGTCGCGCGCGTCTGCCTCGACATGCTGCGCGCGCGCCGGTCCCGCCGCGAGGAGCCGCTCGCGGTCGAAGAGCCGCTGCCCGCGCCGACGGACCCCGAGCGCGAGGCCATACTCGCGGATTCCGTCGGGCTCGCGATGCTGGCCGTCCTCGAACGCCTGTCCCCGCCCGAGCGGGTGGCATTCGTGCTGCACGACGTCTTCGGCGTCTCGTTCGACGAGATCGCGCCGGTCGTTGGCCGTACGCCCGCCGCCGCACGCCAGCTCGCGAGCCGCGGCCGCCGCCGGGTGCAGGGCACGCCCGAGGACGCCCGCGCGCCGGACGTCACGCGCCAGCGCCGGATCGTCGAGGCGTTCCACCGCGCGTCGCGCAACGGCGACTTCGCCGCGCTCCTCGAAGTGCTCGACCCCGACGTCGTCGTCCGACCCGACGATGCAGCGCTGCGGATGGGGGCGCGCAACGGCTGGATCTCCGGCGAGATCCACGGCGCCGAAGCCGTCGCACAGCGCTTCCAGGGCCAGGCACAGGGCGCGTGCATCGCGCTGATCGACGGCGCGCCGGGAATGATCTGGGGTTCTGCGACGACGCCGCTGGTCGTGTTCGCCTTTACGGTCAAGGGCCGCCGCGTTGCCGGCATCGACCTCATCGCCGACCCCGACCGTCTGCGCCAATTCGAGATCGAAACCGTCGAGTAGCGCGCGCCGCGCCCAAGCGAGCACCTTCCCCGCGCCCACGCCGATCGGTTATCCGCAGCGGGCGCGGCAGGGCAGCGCCCCTACGGCAAGCGCAGCATGCGAAGCATGCGCGCTGAATCCAGATGCAAAACCCGCCCGCGAAGCGCCTGATCCCGCTTCCCGCCTCTCGCACCCCGCTTCCACACCTGCGGATCCGCCGCCCGCCGCCGACTACTGGATCGAGGGGGAGGGCATGCGCTCGTTCGCGGTCCTGGTGGTCGTCGTCGTCCTCGGCGCCTGCGCTGCCGCCGCGGGCTGGGTCGCCATCAACTACTGGGCGCCCGGCGCCATCGGTACCCCCGCCCACGCCGGTGCCATCTCCCAAGGGCACCCCGAGAACTGCACGAACGCCAACATCAGCGTCCGCCCCCGCGACCAGGCGACGTATGACATCCCGCTGCAGGACGGCGAACTCGTGCGCGGGACGTTCGAGACCGACGGCGGGTTCGGACGCGTCGATGTCATCATGCGACTCAACACCCCGAACGGCGACCAGCTCCTGCAGACGGCGCGCGTGGGCACCTACGACTTCACCTTCCCATCGAAGATGCGCGGCGCCTACACGATCGTCTTCGACAACCGCTACTCGATGTACACCTCGAAGAACGTCGCGCTGTTCTACTGCGTCGAGCGCAACACGCCCCGCCCGCCGGACAGCGCGCCGCCGCTCGGTTGAGGGGCGGACGTCAGCGCGCGCGGGAGGACGGCGTCGCGCCCACGGTCTCGAACGACATGTGCTCGAAGTCGTCTGCGATGAGGATGCCCGCGTCCTTGATCATCTGCGGCGCTTCACCCCCGCCGATGTGCGTGAGGATCAACTTCGTGCGCGCGCTGATCGTGCCGCGCAGCGTCATGATGTCCTTCGGGTTGAGGTGCGGTCCGCAGTTCTCGCCCCAGCACGAGCACTCGCACACGAACACGTCGCTCTCGTCCGCCAGGTCCACGAGCGCGTCGGTCATCATCGAATCGCCGGAGTAGGCGATCTTCCCGCCTTCCGACTCGACGCGGAAGGCGTAACACTCGAGCCCCGGCACGTGCGGCACCTCGCGCGAGCGCCAGCGCAGGCCGCCGACCTCCCCGCTCGCCCCCTCGCCCGCCTCGACGAAGTTCAGCATGTAGCCGCGGTCCTTGCGGAACACGTTCGAGAAGGCGAGGTCCGTCAGCGCCCGCGTCCGCTGCGCGATGCCGGGCGGGCCGACGATCGTCAGGTCCTTCGTGCGCGGCGCCAGCTCGGCGTACTCCAGCAGCAGGAACGGCAGCCCGAAGAAGTGGTCCCCGTGGAAGTGGCTGATGAACGCCACCTCGATGTCGCCCGGGTTCTTGCCCAGCTTCTTCAGGTGCGCCAGCAGCGTCGGCGGCGCATCGAAGAGGATCCGGTCATCGAGCAGGAAGCTGCTCCAGTAGCGCGTGGGCGCGAACGCGTTTCCCGTGCCGATGAACGTCAGATCGAGCGTCATATCGCAGTCTAGTTCAAGGGCGCGGCGGGACGCACCGAATCGGATTGGTGCCGTTATAGACGAAACGCCGCCTTCACGGAACCGGCCTGCTTGTCAACGCCGCCAGCCTGGAACCGCCGCGTCGGTCTGTCACTCTGAGCAAAGCGGAGAGTCCCTTCCAGCGGTGACGCGATGCCAGGCGCCGCCGCCGCCGCCGCACGCATCCGGCACACACCCGCATCACGACGCTCCCCCTCTCCACCTGTTGGAGAGGGGGCCGGGGGGTGAGGCGCCCGCCCGCACAGGCAACAAGAAGGGGCGGCCACCTGGCCGCCCCTCCCGTCTTCGCTATGCGAACCGTTTGCGACTAGCAGGTCTTCGTCGATGTCGCCGTCGGTGTGTTGGTCGACGTCGGCGGCGTACCGGTCGGCGTTTCCGTCGCCGTGGCCGTCGTCGTGTTCGTCGCCGTCGGCGTGTTCGTCGAGGTCGGCGGCGTGCCCGTCACCGTCGCCGTGTTCGTCGGCGTGCACGTCACCGTCGGCGTCGCCGTCGCGATCGACTGCCCCGTCACAGAGATCGGGCTCGTCGGGATGTTGTTCTCGAGCCCGTCCGACCACAGGTCAACGCGCGAGACCGATGTCGTGCTGTCCGGCACCGTCACGGAGACCGTGAAGTTCTCTTGCGCGCCGGTCCCCAGGCTGGAGAGCGTGACCTTGTTTGTCGTCACGATGTTGCCGCTGGAGTTGTACACGACCGCGCAGATCGCCGGGCTCGCCAGCGTCACGGAGTCGCTGTTGTGCAGCGTGCCCGTCACGACCAGGTTCGTGCCGTTGCGCGACGTCGCCACGTTCGAGATGCTCGAGTCCCCCTGGACCGTCGTCCCGGTGACCAGCGGCGAGCCGAGATCCAGCGAGCCGAGCGCGGCGGAGGTCGATGCCGACCCGAGCCCGCTCGAGACCGAGAAGAAGTCCGACCGGCCGTTCTGCCACGACCGTAGACAGCCGTCGACGCCCGTCTTCGTCGAGACCAGGTTCCCGTTCGCGTCGACGAACGCCACCTTGAACTTGTGCCCCAGGAAGTTGGCCCCGGTGTTGTTCTGCAGCTCGCCGCCGAACGTGTCGCCCGTGCCGATCTGCGTCATCGAAAAGTGCAGCAGGTTACAGGTGCCGGCGAACCCGGCAAGCCCCAGGCCCAAGATGGCCGTGAGTGCGATCAGACGCTTTGTGAGTCTGCTCCTCAATTGGTTCCTCCCTTGAAAACTCCCCCGACCCCGGTGCCGTCCGTCTTCAGCACGAAACAGATTGCCGGTAGGTAGAACGATCCGGCGTGTGCGAAGGTTAACCGCGAGAACGCATGAATTTCGAATTTGCCGGCGCGTGCCGTGATGACCGCTGGCAGCGCATCTGAACCTCCCTGCTCCGCCCCGCCGTCGCAGAGCGTAGCACATCGACGCCCACCGGATTTCGGGCCGTTCGGCCCATACCTTCAGACGCCGGTCCGCTTCAGAATGTTCCTGTCCCCCGGATCAACATCGGCCCGATCGATGCCGCCTGACCCCCGGAGGACCCGGCCGATATGATGCTTCTATGGCGCGAATCCGCATCCTGCCGCTTTCAGACGAGATCGAGGCGGGCGTGGAGGCCACGATCATGGGCGCCGCCCAGGCCCTCGGCTACTACTGGCCGACGACCTGCGGCGGCGAGGCGCGCTGCACGACCTGCGCCTGCGAGGTGCTCGAAGGTATGGGCGCGCTCACCGCGATGGGCCGCGCCGAGGAGCGCGCCCTCGTGACCGAGCGCGGCCCCGCCGTGCTCGGCACACGCGTCCGGCTCGCCTGCCAGGCGCGCGTGCGCGATGCCGCGGCAGCGATTACCGTACAGAAGGCGGGTGTCCGCCGGCCGGGCGCCGAGCGGGTGCTGCGCTAGCAGCCGGACGAGACGAGGAGCAGGGACCCACATGGCCTACGTGATCACCGAACCGTGCATCGACGTGAAGGACGCTTCGTGTGTGGATGTCTGCCCCGTCGACTGCATCTACACAACCGACGAATCCCGCCAATACTACATCGACCCCGACACGTGCATCGACTGCGCGGCGTGCGAGGCCGTCTGCCCCGTCACGGCGATCTTCTTCGAAGAGGACGTGCCGGCAGAGTGGAAGCAGTACACCGAGATCAACCGCCAGTTCTTCAAGGACACGCCCGCCAGCGAGCGCACCTTCCGCCCCCGCACCGAGCGCACCAGTTAGCGGAGAAGGAGTAGCGGCATAGCTTGAGCTGCGCCTGGCCGACACCGCGAGAGGATCGAAACGGCCGTCGCCTTCACCCCGACCTCTCACATCCCATCCGGCTCACGGCGCCTGGTCGCGCTTCACCCGCTTGACGCTCGCCGCGCGCCGTGATTGAGGCGATCCGTCGTCATCCAACCGCCAACATCTAACCTCCAACATCGCGCCGTATCGGGCACACGCGCCGCCCCATGGCCGCCCCCGCACCGAGCGCACGTCCTAACGAGCAGGCGCCAGCGGGCCCCTCCAACATCCAACATCTAACCTCCAACATCGCGCCGTGTCGGGCCCACTCGCCCGGCCCGCCGCCGCCCTCCGCCCCGAGCGCACGTCCTGACGAGCAGGCGCCAGCGGGCCCCTCCAACATCCAACATCTAACCTCCAACATCGCCCCGCGTCGGGCACACGCGCCGCCCCGCCGTCCCCCGCGCCGCTTGCGGCGCGATCCACCCCCTCGTAGACTCACCTCGGCGGTGGGACGGGACGGAGGGCAACCCCGGGTGTCCAGGCTCCCGCATCTCTCGCTGCCGACGCTCCTCATCTGCGCCGCCGTGCTCGCCATCGGCTACTTCGGCTTCAGCACCGGCCGCTACGTCATCCACAACTATCAGCTCAAGCAGCAGGAATCGCAGGTGCGCGACGACGTGCGCCAGCTCGACCAGGACCACGCCGAGCTGATCGCCGCGCGCGACTACCTGCAGTCGGACCAGTACGTCGAGCAGGTGGCGCGCCGCACGCTCGGCCTCGTGCACCCGGGCGAGACGCTCGTCGTCGTATCGCCGGCCGACGACGTGCCGGCCGCGTCGCCCACCGCCGCCGAGGCCACGCCCGGCGCCCAGTGGTGGAAGCAGCTCTACTTCGACGCCGTGCCGACGCCCACGCCGAACCGGCCTTAGAGGCGCGGCCCCAGCCCGCGAAGCCTCGCAGGAGGACGCATGGACGAGGACAACCGGCGTTCGCGCGACGCCTGGACGGCAAACGCCGCGTTCTGGGATGAGCGCATCGGCGAGGGCAACCGGCTGGTCCGCGACGTGCTGTGGCCCGCGACCGAACGCCTTCTCGCGCCGAACTCGGGCGAAGTGCTCCTGGACGCCGCCTGCGGCAACGGGCTCTATGCCCGCAGGCTCGCCGCCGCCGGAGCACGGGTCATCGCGTTCGACTTCTCCGAGGCGCTCGTCGAGCGCGCGCGTGCCCACGGCGTGCCACCCGGCGGCGCGCTCCACTACGCCGTGGCGGACGCGACCGATGGCGCGGCGGTCGCCGCGCTCTCCCCGCCTGCGTCGCTCGATGGCGCACTCTGCGCGATGGCGCTGATGGACATGCCCGTCGTCCGCCCGCTCATGGACGCCGTGTTCGCACTCCTGCGGCCCGGCGGCCGGTTCGTCTGGTCGGTCATGCACCCGGCGTTCAACCAGTCCCGCGTGAGCGAGCTGCCCGAAACGCCGGGCGCGCACCAGACGCGGGCGTCAGCGCCGTCGTTGTGCGTGCGCGGCTATCTCTCCGAAATCGTCGCCGAAGGCGTGGCGATCAGCGGCCAGCCGCGCCCGCAGCCGTACTTCGAGCGGCCGCTCTCCGCCTACCTGCGCGCGGGGTTCGACGCCGGCTTCGTCCTCGATGCGCTGGAGGAGCCTCCGGCGCCCCCCAACGACGCCGATCCGCCGCGCCGCGCGCGCCGGCGCTCCGAGTTCCCGGACGTCGTCGTCGCCCGCCTGCGGAAGCCCGCGCGCTGACGCCGCCTGGCGCTACGATAGGCGCATGACACCGGCCGAGATCGAAGCACGCGTGCGCGACTACATCGCGGCCGAGATCCCCGCGCTCGCGCAGCATCCATCCTCCATCCTCCATCCTCCACCTTCGCCCAGGACCGGTGCCCGCGCGCCGCGACCGATGCTCGTGCTCGCCGTCTCCGGCGGCGGCGACTCCGTCGCGTTGGCGGCGATCCTGTGCGAAGCGCGCATCATCGACCCCGCCCGCACGCTCGTCGCGCACTTCGATCACGCCTGGCGGGGCGAGGCCGCGGCGGCGCGTGACCGGGCCCTTGTCGCGGTAACGTGCGAGCGCTACGGCCTGCCGCTGGTGACCGGCCGGTGGGAGGCCCCCCGCCGCTCCGAGGCCGCGGCGCGCGACGCGCGGTACGCCTTCCTGCACGACGTGGCGCGCGAGCACGGCGCGACGGCCGTGGCGACGGGGCATACGGAGGACGACCAGGTCGAGACCGTGATGCTGAACATGGACCGCGGCGCGGGCACCTACGGCCTCGCCGGCATGTGGCCGGAGCGCGCGTTCCCGCGCCCCGGCGCCGGCGGCCTGCGCCTCGCGCGCCCGCTGCTTTGCGTCGCGCGCGACGAGACGCGGGCGTACTGCGCCGCGCGCGGGCTCGCGTTCTTCGACGACGAGACCAACGACGACCCGGCCTTCGCCCGAAACCGCATCCGCGCCATGCTCGCCGGAGCGTATGAAGAGACGCCCGAAGCGCGCGGCCTGCTGCTGCAGCTCGCCGTGACCACGCGCGCCCGCGTGCGCACGCTCGAGGCATCGATGGCGAGCGCGGCGCCGTGCACGCCGGCCGAGTGCCGCCGCGCGCTCGCCTTCGACCGTGACGCCCTCCGGGCCGTCCCCGAGGAGTTGCGGATCTATGCCTGGCGCCCGGCGCTCGAACGCCTGCTCGGCGATGCGCGCGACTTCGGACGAGGCCACTTCGAGACGCTCGCCCGGGCGCCGGCGGCGCGCACCGGCAGCACGTTCGAGCTGCCGCGCGGCGTCGTCGTAACCGTGGATGCCCGGCGCGTCCTCGTCAGCATCGGCCGGCCCGAAGAGCCGGCGCTCGAGCCCGGATGGGAGCGCCCGCTGCCCTTCTCCGGCCGCGCCGGCGCATGGGAGGTCGTCGTGACCGCCGCCTGCGACGACCAGGCGCCGGACGAGGACCGCTGGCAATCCGCCGAGCTGACTGCGGACGGCGGCGCCGTCCTGCGGGCCTGGCGCCCGGGCGACCGCGTCGCGCTCGCCGGCGGCCGGGGGCATCGCAAGCTCCAGGACGCCTACGTCGACGCCAAAGTGCCGCAGCGGCAGCGCGCGTCGGCGCCGGTGCTGGCCGTCGCCGGTGCGGTGCTGTGGACGCCCCTCATCGGCGCAGCGAGCGCGCCAGCCGCCGCCGGCCGCGTGCGCTGGTCTGTGCGATGGCGCCGCTGCGGGGATGCTGACGATTCTGTCCGCTGATCTTGACTTCGTATCTGCGTTCCGCATACCATGGGCCTGACGACTGAGGATCGCGAGGCTCTGCGGAGCCCGACGTCTGGTGGCCCGTCCGGTGACGGGTCGTTTCTACGCCAGGCCAGCGTGCAGAAGAGCCCATCTGGCTAACCTGCGCGGCAGTGTTTCCAAGTCAACAAACGGGAGTGTTCGGGGCGGGCCCGCGTGGTGTTTGACACCTGCGTGGGGCGGCGCTAGACTCTCTCGCCGTCAGCCGAAAGGCGGGCGGTGCACCTTAACAATTGGATAGTGGTAAGAAGCGAAGCGGGCGAGGTTCTCCGTTTTTACGGATCTCCGACTCACTACGGTGAGTGGATTTGTCGGAGAGTTTGATCCTGGCTCAGGATAAACGCTGGCGGCGTGCCTTATGCATGCAAGTCGAACGAGGCTAGGGCTTCGGCCCGAAACCTAGTGGCGGACGGGTGAGTAACACGTACGTGACCTGTCCGGAAGTGGGGAATAACCAGCCGAAAGGTTGGCTAATACCGCATATGGTTACCCCTTGGAAGGGGCAAACCAAAGTCGCAAGACGCTTCCGGAGGGGCGTGCGGCCGATTAGCTAGTTGGTGTGGTAACGGCGCACCAAGGCAGTGATCGGTAGCTGGTCTGAGAGGATGGTCAGCCACACTGGGACTGAGACACGGCCCAGACTCCTACGGGAGGCAGCAGCAGGGAATTTTGCGCAATGGGCGAAAGCCTGACGCAGCAACGCCGCGTGGGGGATGAAGGCTCTTGGGTCGTAAACCCCTTTTGCCGGGGAAGATAATGACGGTACCCGGCGAATAAGCCACGGCTAACTACGTGCCAGCAGCCGCGGTAATACGTAGGTGGCAAGCGTTGTCCGGATTTATTGGGCGTAAAGAGCGCGCAGGCGGT
>DASUKS010000079.1:0-2144 GCA_036278595.1 Dehalococcoidia bacterium | reverse complement strand
CAGGTCCTCCGGTCGGCCACGTCGATCGCGGCGAACATTGCTGAGGGGCACGGCCGCTTCGCGGGAGGCGCCTACCGGAATCATCTTTCGATCGCGCGTGGGTCGGCGAACGAAACCTTGAGCTGGCTCGATCTGCTTCGTCGCGGGCATTACATCAGTGAGGAGCGCGAGGCCGAGGCGTGCGCGCTATGCGAAGAGGTGCTCAGGATGATCTCAGCACAGATGATCGGACTTGATCGTCAGTTGGGCGTGAAGAAGGACTTCCGATGATCGGCGATCTGTTGTCTGTTGCCTGTCGTCTGTTGTTGTCCGTCTTCGATCGTTCTGGCTTGGATAATCGAACCGAACGGAGACCATCATGACCGCCCGCAAGCGGATCCTCACTGGAATACGACCGACGGGGGCGTTGCACCTGGGGCATTATGCGGGGGCGCTAGAGAACTGGGTGCGGCTGCAGGATGAGTACGAGTGCTTCTTCCTGATCGCCGACTACCAGGTGTCGGACTATGCCGACGACATCGACCGGGTGCGGGAGTCGGTGTGGGAGGTGGCGCTTGATTGGCTGGCGGTCGGGCTCGATCCCGTGGGCAGCCACTACGTCATCGAGAGCATGGTGCCGCAGCACGCCGAACTCATGGTGCACCTGAGCTGGTTCATGCCGCTCGGGCGGCTGCAGCGTAATCCGACGCTGAAGGCCGAGATGGCGGACCTTGATACGGGCAAGAAGGGCGTGCCTGTCGGGTTCTTCATCTACCCGGTGATGCAGGTGGCGAACATCCTCATGCCGCGCGCAAACCTCGTGCCCGTCGGGGAGGATCAACTGCCGCACATCGAAATGACGCGCGAGATCGCGCGCAAATTCAACCGGGACTTCGGTGATGTGTTCCCGGAGCCGGAGCCGCTCGTCGGGCGTGTGCCGCGCCTCGTCGGGGTCGATGGGCAGGCGAAGATGAGTAAGTCGCTGGACAACGCGATCTACCTGAAGGACGATGCCGAAACGGTGCGACGGAAAGTGATGGGGATGTACACGGACCCGACCCGCCTGCGTGCGACGGATCCTGGACACGTCGAAGGGAACCCGGTGTTCATGTACCACGATGCGTTCAACCCGGATATCGCGGAGGTCGAGGACCTCAAGGAGCGGTACGTGCGCGGGGCAGTCGGTGACGTCGAGGTCAAGAAGAAGCTCGTGATCGCGATCAACAACCTGCTCGACCCGATCCGCGAGCGGCGCGCGCACTTCGAATCGCATCCGGAGCTGGTGAAGGAAGCGCTGGCGAAGGGCAGCGCGGCGGGATACGAGGCCGCGGAGGAGACGATCGTCGCGGTGCGCAAGGCTCTGCGCCTCGACTATCTCGACCGCGGGATGCCGCGGAGAGTGCGATGACAACCTACACACCGACGCTGGACGAAGTACGAGCGATGGCGGGTCGGGGCAACGTCGTGCCGGTGTTTCGGGACGTGGTGGCTGACCTCGAGACGCCGGTGTCGGCCTACCTGAAGGTGGCGCGCGGGCCATACTCGTTCCTGCTTGAGTCCGTCGAGGGGGGCGAGCGGCTGGCGCGCTACAGCTTCATCGGCACGGAGCCGTATCGCGTCACACAGACCCATGCGGGTGATGGGGACCCGCTGCTGGCGGTCGAGGAGGAGATGCGCCGCTTCGAGCCGGTGCGCGTCGACGGACTGCCGCGGTTTCATGGCGGCGCCGTCGGGTACCTGGCGTACGAGGTCGCGCGGTACTACGAGAATCTGCCGATGCCGGACACGGACCCGCAGGCGTTTCCGGAATCGATCTTTCTGTTCACGGACACGCTGCTGGTGTTCGATCACCTGCAGCGCACGATCAAGGTGGTCAGTCACGCCCGGCTGGACGGCGACATCGAGGCGGCGTACCGGCAGGCGACGTGGAAGATCGAGGAGCTGGTGCAGCGGCTGGCGAAGCCACTTACCGCGCTCCCGTATGGGACAGCGAACGGCGGCGGGAGCAGCAACGGCACGACGAGCGCGGCCGTATCGAACACGACGCGGGAGCAGTTCGTGGATCGCGTCGAGCGGGCGAAGAGGTACATCGAGCGCGGGGAGACGTACCAGATCCAGATTTCGCAGCGGCTGCAGCGCGACACGGACGTGCATCCGTTCGAGGT
>DASUKS010000078.1:0-3501 GCA_036278595.1 Dehalococcoidia bacterium | reverse complement strand
CGTATCGCGAGCCAGCGCCGACGTAGATGCTCACCGCGACGGAGCGCGTGCCCGGCATCGGCCCGGTAAGGATGCGCAGGCCGTTCGGCAGCGTCGTGCTCTGGTGATCCTGTGCGTGCAATGGGCACTCCTCGATCGAATCCGCGGGCTCGGGGGCTCGAACACGAAGTCTATCGCCCGCGTCCGGCGCGAGGTAGTGGCGGGGCCGCAGACGGCGGTGGGGGCGCGTTGGAGATCGCGGCGAATGGAGACGGGCGGGCACACGGGCCCGCCCCTACCACCATCCGCCGTACAAAACGAAGCGGGCGCATCCCCCGATGCGCCCGCTCCCGGATTCGACGTGTGCCGCCCTAGCGCCGCGCAGGCACCTTCTTCTTCGAGGCGCCGTTCTTCGAGGCGGACGCGACCGCGCGCCGCGCGGGGATCGCCGCCGTCGACTTGCCGTTGCCGTTCTTCGATGCCGAGCCGCGCTCCGCGTCGCTGCAGACCGTGTCGGTGATCAGCCGCGTTACGACGTACGGGTCCATGTTCGCGTTCGGGCGCCGGTCTTCGATGTACCCCTTGCGGTCCTTCGCCACCTGCCAGGGGATGCGCACCGAGGCGCCGCGGTCCGAGACGCCGTACGAGAACTCTTCGAACGATGCCGTCTCGTGCAGGCCCGTCAGCCGCTCCTCGATGGCGTAGCCGTAGTTCTCGATGTGCAGCTTGTGCTTCTTGCCCAGCGCCTCTGCCGCGCGCACGCACGGATCGTACGTCGCGCGCATCTCCTTGCTCGAGAAGTTGGTGTGCGCGCCGGCGCCGTTCCAGTCGCCCTTCACCGGCTTCGGGTACAGCGTCGCGCTCGCGCCGAAGTCCTCGGCGATGCGGTAGAGCAGCCAGCGCGCCACCCACAGGTGGTCGGACGCCTCGACCGGACCGAGCGGTCCGATCTGGAACTCCCACTGGCCGGGCATCACCTCGGCGTTCGTGCCGGCGATCGCGAGGCCAGCCACCAGGCACGCGGTCGTGTGCGCCTCGACGATGTCACGCCCGAACACTTCGTCCGCGCCGACGCCGCAGTAGTAGCCGCCCTGCGGCGCGGGGAAGCCGTGGTCCGGCCAGCCGAGGGGCTTCGCGCCGTCGAAGAACGTGTACTCCTGCTCGATGCCGAACCACATCTCGTGCTTCTTGTACTTGTTCGCCGTCTCGGCGCACGCGGCGCGGGTGTTGGTCGCGTGGGGCGTCATGTCGGTGAGCAGCACTTCGCACATGACGAGCTTGTTGTCGCCGCCGCGGATCGGGTCCGGGCACACCAGCACTGGCCGCAGCACGCAGTCGGAGTTCTTCCCCGGCGCCTGGTTCGTGCTCGAACCGTCGAAGCCCCAGATCGGCGGCTTGTCACCCGTCGGCACGATCTTCGTCTTCGACCGCAGCTTGGCGGTCGGCTTCGTGCCGTCGATCCAGATGTACTCGGCCCTGTAGAAGCTCATCTTCTTACCTCTTACAAATGCCGCGGCAGCGGCGACTGATGCGGGGAACGCACAATGTTACGGGAGCGGCCGCGCTCACGCACGCACCGCAAGGGAATATGTAACAGATGCAGACGCAATCAGGGGCCCTTCCCTGTTACATCTGCGTTACGCGTCGCTGTCTACCGTGAGGTGAGATCCCGCCCACCGGACGACGCCGCGCAGCGGCCACCGCCGCGGCCCGAAGCGGTCCCAGTCCGACGGTGCGAGCATCACGGAGGCACGAGCATGGACGACGACACGCGCACCGGCCCGCGCGGCCCGGAGCAGGACCCGAAGACCTACGAGGACGTGGACGAGCCCGCGCACTTCGTCCCGCAGAACGGCGAAAAGCCGCAGCCACCGGCGCCCGAGGACCCGGAGGAGCTGCCGGGGAAGCAGCAGCCCCCCGCGCACAAGGGCGGCCCCCGCGTCCCGCCGACGAAAATCTGGGACGACGAGAGCCAGGCATTCCTCGATTCGCTCGATAAAGACCGCAAGCAGGCCGACGCATCCGACTACCACCAGCGCGACGGCGGCCCGGTCACGCGCGGGGACGAAGGACCGGATTAGGGCGGTCAGAGGAAGGATGTAAGAGGTAGGGACGGGGATCGGTCACGCTCGGCGCGCCGAGCATCTTCCGCACCGCGCCTTCGATCCTCCATCTTCCAGCTTCCATCTTCGCTGCGCATCGCTCACGCCGCGCGGGCGGCCACCGGCGCAGGTTTGCGCGGCACACTATGGCCGGTAGATCGTGCCGAGCTGCACGACCTCGAACGCGCTGCCGGGAACGGTCTTTAGCTGGTTGAGGTCGTCGTCGTCCCAGCGCGCGTCGCTGGCGCCGGTGATGTACCAGCTCGTGCCCTGGTCCGCGACGATCATCCCGTACTTCTTCAGCGCCTGGAGGATCACGAGCGCCTGCCCGTGATAGCCGCTGGTGTCGAACGAGGCTTTGAGCCGCAGCTTCGCGCCGTACGGTAGGTACGACGTATCGGTGGTCGTGCCGTAGTGCGTCGCCGGGTGCACCCACGCCTTCTGCACGCGCCCGATGGTGAAGCGCAGCGCGTGGTTGATCGAGCCCGACGCCACCTCGTCGTATCGCACGAGGCCGGGGAGGATCGGCAGCCCGGCGGCGTCGGCCGAGGTCCAGCCGTCCGGACGCAACGCGTTCGACCTCAGGTCGAAGGTCGCGCCGGAGTCGGCATCCCATCCGGCGCCTGACTGGTGCGCGTTGAACAGCTCGTACAGCCTGCACGTCCCCTGCTGCACGACGAGCACGTGCGCGTCGCCGGTGCCGTCGCCCTCGACCGGCGCGTTCAGCGGCACCGGGAACGGGCCGGGGTCGCTTTCGTCGCCGTATGCCGTGTACGTGATCGGCACGAGCGGCTGGCTCGAAGGCACGACGATGTACGGGATGCCGTACGCGAGGTTCGAGCCGAAGTCCGCGTGCAGGTAGCCGTTCCCGCTCTCGAAGATCCTGCTGAGATACGTCGCGGAGTTCGCGTCCACCGGTGTCGACGAGACGTCCTGGTTCCATGGATTGTCGGCGGGGAAGACAGGACAGCCGGCCACTGATGGGCCGGCTGCGAGTGGTGTGGGCGCTTCGCCTTTCGGTACCTGGACCGGCGGCGATGTCGGTAACGGCGTCGGTGTGCGGGTCGGCGTCTTCGTCGGCGTGCGCGTGGGCGTCGCCGGCGCGGTCGCGGTCGGCGTCGGCGTGGCGGCGCCGCTCGCGAGCGCGATCGCGCCCGTCGTGTAGTACGCGGCCGCCTTCTGGCGGAAGAAGCCGCCATCGTCGTCCGCGTTCAGCGACGTGCCGGTGTTGCCGTTGATCGGCGCCGGGTTCGTCGCGCCGTCGCCCGCCGCGTCGCAGGCGCAGGTCGCGCCATCCGCACCGCGTCCGAAGAGGAACGCCACGACGCCCGCGTTCACGTAGTCCTGCAGGTGCTGCCGCGTCGCGTCGTCGAGCAACCACTCGACGCGGTTGTCCTGGTAATGGTCCCACGTGTTGTTC
>DASUKS010000077.1:0-4559 GCA_036278595.1 Dehalococcoidia bacterium | reverse complement strand
GACGGCGAGATCGCCGTCCCCGCGACCGCCCGCTGGGTCATCGGTGAAGTCCCGGCCGGCCAGCCCCTCCGCCCGCCCGCCCCGCTCTTCACCAAGCTCGACCCCGCCATCGCCGACGAGGAGTTGACGCGCCTCCAGGCGGGAATGCAGTGAGAAGTAGAGGCAGTAGTGTAGACGTTTGGGAACCTGACCTTCCAGAGTACTCTGCATACGGGCGGGCAGCTATATCGGTGACTGGCTGGTGACGGCCAACTTCATGGGGAGTTGACCGTCCAGAACCGGAGAAGACAAAGGTGCGACTACGAGCAGTGTATTACGTAGCTCTCAGCAAAGACAAGAACTACAGCTTGACGCTTGGTTTCGACAAGTTGCCTCCATTTTGCATCGAAGTCGGCAACATCACCGTCCAAGTCTCACCTGACTTCAGTCAAACCATCCCCTTTAGATGGACATCGAGGCAAGAGCCGCTACCAACAGTACATCGCGCGACCGCATCCGTAGGCCGCGAAAGGGTAGCACTGTTGTTCGGATTACGAGCCGAGATAGCGAGCGATGAGCTACCGGAGTTTCCCCGAGATCTTACCAGGAACTTTCGACGGGCAGCCTTTGACGCCTTGCAGAGAACGCTCATTCATCTACGGAATGAAGTAGATGACCCGCTGGTCGACGTCTATCTCTCAACAATGCATCTCGAAGATTATGAGGTCTATGACAACCAAGGGGATCTAGTTGAGATGGGTGACAGCGAAGTAGAGCTCTATTCGTCCAGCGATGTTGTGACAGTGGATCATTGGCAAGAGACAGTCAATCGCGCCCAAGCCAATGTGCAGGTGCCACTGCAGAGGGAGTTGATTCTTACTGCACGCGCATTTTGGCATGAGCGCAACTTCAATATAGCATTGGTCAATGCCGCAATTGCCTGCGAGATGCTGCTATACCGCTTACTCCACGAGCGCCTTGTCCGCACTCGCAAAGAGACATTAGCCAAACTGCAGAAAGCCAATAACCCTTGCCGGGTCAACCTCTTGATCAAGCATAGTATAGTCACGGGCGAAAGCGAGGACAAGATCGCAAGTATTAGGCGAACCTTCGTGCTACGCAACGAAGTCGTTCACTGGAAGCAAGCAGTTCCAGTATCTGCCGATGACGCTGAAGTCGCGATCCGATCGGCTCAGTTTCTAGAATTTCTATTGCAAACTGAGATCTAAGCGCTTAGCGTGAACGAGCCCAACCGGACTTTGGCTCGGAAAACAGCACCAACAGCGCATAATGGCAGCTTCCGCAATGGTCTCTTTGGTCATCACTTTGTACCAATGTCACGCGCGCAGCGCCGCGAGGAACCGCGCGTTCTCCTCGGCCGCGCGCACCGTCACGCGCAGGTGGCCGGGGAGGAGCGGGCTGTGCGCGAAGTTGCGGACGACGATGCCCCGGCGCTCCAGCCTGTCGTAGAGCGCCTGCGCCGCGGCCGGGCCGCCCCAGCGGGTGAGGAGGAAGTTGGTCACCGAGGGGTAGACGTGCGCGCCGGCCGCGCGCAGCCCCGCGGCCAGCGGCTCGCGCGCGGCCAGGATTGCGCCGACATGCGCCTCCATACCCGCGCGGTCGCGCACGGCGGCGGCGGCGACGCGCGCGGTGACGTAGCTGACGCTGTTCGGTGGGCGCACCCGGTTCAGCACCGCGATGACTTCGGGCGCGGCGACGCCGTAGCCGAGCCGCATCCCGGCCATCCCGAACGCCTTCGACAGCGTCTTGACGACGACCAGGTTGGGGTACTGCGCGATCAGCGGCACCGCCGACCAGCCGGCGAACTCGGCGTAGGCTTCGTCCACCGCGACGATGCACGGCGCCCCGGCGACCAGCCGTTCCAGGTCGTCGGGCGGCGTGGCGTTGCCGGTCGGGCTGTTCGGGTTGCAGTGGAAGAGGACTTTGGCGTCACGCGCCGCCGCCAGCAGCCCGGCGATGTCCTGCCGGAAGCCCGCGCCGAGCGGCACGGCGCGCACCGCCGCGCCGAGCTGCGTCGCGACGAGCGCGTAGACCGAGTAGGTCGGCGCGGAGATCACCGCGCCGTCGCCGTTGTCGAGGAACGCCTTGCAGACGATGTCGAGGATCTCGTCGGCGCCCGCGCCGATGACGAGCTGTTCGGGCGGCACGCCGCAGTAGTCGCTCAATGCGGCGGCGAGCGCGGTGTAGCTCGTGTCGAAGTACTCGTTCGGCTGGCGCTCGGCGCGCGCCGCCTCCATCGCCGCGTCCCAGACGACCGGCGGGAAGGGCGAGGTGTTGAGGTCGAAGCGCAGCACGTCCTCCGGCCGCAGGCCGTGGCGCGCGGCCACCTGCTCGGTCGAATCCTCCCAGGCGTACGGCTCCATCTCGCGCACCGTCCGCCGCACCAGCCGTTCGAGCATCCCCGTCCTCCATGCCACCGCGGTCGTCTGTGGTCGTGTCACACCGCGCCCACCCGGCCACCCGGCTCCAGCCGCCTGATACCGGGCAGACGATCGAAATGGGTGTCGTAGCTGTAGAGTTCTCGGCTCTCGCGCTGTTCCATCAGCGCGGCGTGATAGGCATCGATGTAATCGAGCGGCAGGCTCGTGTAGAGCGCGAAGACGCGGCGATAGATCCGCTTATGCGCGAGCTTGACGCCCGGCAATTCGATGATCGGCAGCAGCGCATCGCGGATCGTCTCGCGGTCGACGTTGTAGGTACGCTTGTTCGACAGAACAAAGACGACCTCGGCGATCACCAAGTCAGAGGTCCACACGGCGACCTGCCCCCGCTCGATGCTCTGAAACAACGCCAGACAGGCGGGGGCAAACTGCGGGTCGTCGCGGAGCAGATGACGCAGGATGACGTTGGTGTCGAGGAACGGCATCGTCATGACGGCCGGCCGACCCCGGGCCGGAGTTCGGCCAGCGCCTCCTCGGCCACATCGTCCTCGAACTGCTGGCGCAGGGCATGAAAGTCCTCCGGCCGGCGACGGGGCGCAATCACGCCGTGCGTGCGCTCGGCCACAGACCGCACCGGTTGCAAGCTCACCTGCCGCCGCTCAGGGTCGGTCAGGACGAACGCAACCTGATCCCCTTCCCTAAGCCCCAGTGCCCGGCGGATGTCCGCCGGCACGGTGATCTGGCCTTTCCTGGTCATCACGCTCACATGCTCGCTCACCGCATCACCTCGCATGCGTAGTACCGCTTCGCCTTAGCACTACCATTGTAACACAGGTAGGGCGCGCGATACGAGAACGTGCCGAGGACTGCGCCTCACCGGTTGCCGCGCCGGGACGGCTACTCCCGACTGCCCGACTGCCCGACCGTCCGACTCGCCAGCAGCGCGACCACCCGGTCGAAGATCGCGTCGGCGACCTCGCGCTTGGGCAGCAGCGGCAACTCCTCGGTCGCGCCGTCGGCGCCGAGGAGGATCACGCGGTTGGTGTCGGCGCCGAAGCCGGAGCCTTCGCCGGTGATGTCGTTGGCCACGAGCAGGTCGGCGCCCTTCTTGTGCAGCTTCTCGCGCGCGTTCGCCAGCAGGTCCTCGCTCTCGGCCGCGAAGCCGACCTTGACGAAGTCGCCGCGCGTCTCGGCCAGGATGTCGGGGTTCGGCACCAGTTCGAGCGTCAGTTGTCGCGCCGCCGCGCCGCGCTTCTTGATCTTCTGCGCGGCCGGCTCCTTGACGCGGTAGTCGGCGACCGCCGCCGCCATCACCAGCACGTCGGCGTCGCGCACCGCCGCTGCGATGGCGTCGCGCAACTCCAGCGCGCTCGCGACCCGCACGAGCGTCACCCCGACCGGCAGGGCCAGCGCGACCGGCGTGGTGACGAGCGTCACGGCCGCGCCGCGGTCGCGCGCCGCCTCGGCCAGCGCGTAGCCCATCTTCCCCGACGAGCGGTTGGTGATGAGGCGCACCGGGTCGATCGGCTCCTGCGTCCCGCCGGCCGAGACGACGACCCGGCGGCCGGCGAGGTCGCCGTCTTGCGCGAGCACCTGCCTGAGCGCGCCGAGGATCGCCTCCGGGTCGGCCAGCCGCCCCTTGCCGGTCAGGCCGGAGGCGAGGCGCCCCTCCTCCGGCTCGACGAAGACGACGCCGCGCGCGCGCAGTCTGGCGATGTTCTCCTGCGTCGCGGGCGCGGCGTACATGTCGTGCTCCATCGCCGGCGCGACGACGACCGGCGCGCGGGTGTCGAGCAGCGTCGAGAGGAGCGCGTCGTCGGCGAAGCCCCAGGCCATCCTGGCGAGGAGGTCGGCGGTCGCGGGCGCGACGAGGACGGCGGCGGCGCGCTTGGCCAGCCCGACGTGCTCGACCGCCAGCTCGGAGTGGCGGTCCCACAGGTCGTCCACGACCGGCCGGTGGGTGATGCTGCCGAAGCAGAGCGGCGTGACGAACCGCGTCGCCGCGCGCGTCATCACCACGTCCACCAGCGCCCCGGCCTTGACCAGCCGGCTCGCCAGGTCCACCGCCTTGTACGCGGCGATGCTCCCGCTCACCCCCAGGACGATGTGGCGCGCGCGGACAGGGTCCATCGCTCGCTCCGCTCGCTTCAGTGCTGAGTGCTGAGCGATGAGCGATGA
>DASUKS010000076.1:0-13260 GCA_036278595.1 Dehalococcoidia bacterium | reverse complement strand
TAACGTTTGCATGCCGATCGCACGGCTGCGGGGCATCGTCGAAGAGAAGGGCGAAGACTGGGCGATCATCGGCGTCGGCGGCGTCGGCGTGCTGGCATCGCTGCCGGCGACGGCTGCCGATGCGCTGACGCCCGGCGAGCCGGCGTCGTTGTTCACCTACCTCCATGTCCGTGAAGATGCCCTGACGCTGTATGGCTTCGCTACGCCGGACGAGCTGCGGCTGTTCGATCAGCTGATCGGCGTGACCGGCATCGGCCCGCGCGCCGCGCTCGCGCTCCTCTCCGCGCTCGACTACGCGAGCCTGACGCACGCGATCGTCGGCGGCCAGACGGATGCACTGCGGCGGGTGCCGGGCATCGGCCAGAAGACGGCCGAGCGGCTGGTGCTCGAGCTGCGCGACAAGGTCACGCCGCCGGCCGAAGGCCCGGCCGCGCCGCCGCAGCAGAAGCAGGAGAAGGATGCGGAGCTCATCGCGGCGCTGATGGGCCTTGGCTATTCGCAGGTGGAAGCGGCCGCCGCGGCGGAGCAGACGGACGGCGCCGGCCAGCCGCTCGAGGAGCGCGTCCGCGCGGCGCTGCAGTACTTCGCCTGATGGCGCACGCGTCTCATGCGGAATCGGAACGGCTATCTGACGGGCGACGCCTCGTTGAAGAACGCGACGATGGCGTCCCGGAACTGGGGCTGCGCGACTGCGCCCAGGTGGTCACCCGGCACCTTCACGAGCGTTGCGCCCGGGATGTAGGCCGCCAGCGGCTCGGCTGAGCCGACGAGCGCATCCTCCTCGCCGATCAGCACCATGACCGGCAGCCGCGTCTCCGCGAGCTTGGTCGCGTCGTAGCCTCCGCGGCTCGAGCGTTGGATCGCCGCCAGCGCCTGCAGGTCGTTCCCGCTCCGCTCCGCGAATGCGCGGAAGCCGCGCGCGGTTGCATTCTCCGACCGCGTGCCCGCCGGCGCGTCCATCGCCTCCGCGATGGCCTCGCGGTTCCCGGGCGGCCGTCCGCGCACGACGGCGTCGCCGACGCCGGCGAGGATCACCGACCGCAGCCGCTCCGGATGCCGCGCGAGGAGCGAGGCAGACAGGATTCCGCCCATGGAATAGCCGGCCAGGTCCGCCTGCTCGATGCCGAGGTGGTCCATCAGCGCGAGGATGTCGTCGGCCATGATCGTGCCGCCATAGGCTTCCGGATCGTGGGGCTTGTCGCTTCGCCCATGCCCGCGCGCGTCGAGCGCGACGACACGGCGGCCGGAGCCCACCAGCGCGGCGACGACGCCGGGGGCGCGCCAGTTCGCATGCAGGTTGCTCGCGAAGCCGTGCACGAGCACGACTGCCAGCCCGCTGCCCTCGTCGATGTAGTTGATGCGCACGCCGCCGGAGTCGAAGTCCGCCATCGTCCTGCTCCTCGATCCTCGCCTGCCGATGCCTCATGCTAGGGAACCGGGCATCCGGCGTCCAAGCACCGGCGCAAGGAGACAGGCATGAGCATCACGATCGACTGGCTCGGGGTCGCGACGTTCCGGCTGCGGATCAACGACCTTGTGCTCTTCCTCGACGCTTACATGGACCGCGTGCCGGGCGCGTCGCCGGTCGGACTGAGCGCGCGCGAGGTCGACCGGGCGGACTTCGTGCTCGTCGGGCACAGCCACTTCGACCACGTCGCGGGCGCGGAGGCGATCGCGCGCAACACCGGCGCCCCGATCATCGGTTCGCTCGAGACGTGCCGGTTGATGCGCGAGCAGAGCGTGCCCGATGAGCAGCTTCTGCCCTCGCAGGGCGGAGAGCGCTACCGCCTGTCGCCCGATGTCACCGTGCGCGTCTTCCCCAGCCTGCACGCTTGCACGTGGTGCGCGGCGAGCATCGCCTTCGATGAGCCGCTGTCGGGCTTTCGCGGGCTCACCGAGGACGAGCGGGCGCACGCGGGCGGCGGGCTCGGGACGGCCATCCGCGGCGCGTTTCGCGAGGACAGCGACGAGAGCCGCGCGCTCCGCCATCATCTCGCTACGGCCGTCGGCAGCCTGCACACCGGCGGGCCGCTCGTGTACCTGATCGAGACGCCGGAGGCGACGATCTTCTACCAGGACACGACCGGCGGCTGGACCGGCGTGCTGGGCGACCTCCGCGCCGATATCGCCATTCTTGCCGCTTCGAGCAGGCCGAACGCCGATGGCGAGCCGTTCGAGGGCACGCTCGCGCAGTTCATCGCACAGGAGGCCGCAATGCTGCAGGCCCGGAAGGTCGTCGTCAGTCATCACGACGACTGGATGCCGCCGGTCACGAAGCCCATGCCGGATATCGCGCCGCTTCGAGCCGAACTCGGTCGCCAGGCGCCCGCCGCCGCGCTCGTGGAGATGGGCTACCTCGAGGGGGTCCGGCTGGCGTGACGGCTGCGGATTTCGCACCTGTCCGGCCCGCACGGCGCCGAGGGAAGTTGTTGTAGCATGGCGTGATGGAGCAGCCGCGGATCCAGTACGCAACAGGGGCGGGCGGCGCGAGCATCGCCTTCTACGACATCGGTCGTGGCATGACCTTCGTGTCGATCAGCGAAGCGCTGCCTTTTGGTCACATCCAGCTCGAGTGCCAGGTAGACGCGCAGCGCGACATGCCGCCCGGCGTACCGGAGAGCCGCAGGCTCATCCGATACGACCCGCGCGGGTCCGGCTCGTCGTCGCACAACGTGACGGACTTCTCACTCGAAGCCTACGTCGCCGACCTCGAGGCGGTCGTCGAGCGCACGGGGGCCGACCGCTTTGTGCTGCTCGGCTCGTGGCTCGGCGGCCCGGTCGCGATCACCTACGCGGCGCGGCATCCGGAGCACGTATCGCATCTCATCCTGACGCAGACGTTCGCGAGTGCGCGCGAGGCAATGTCGACGCCGGAGATGGCGGCGATCATCGGGCTGCTTGGCGTGAGCTGGGAGCTGTTTACCGAAAGCATCGCGCACTCGTTGATCCACGGCTGGGCGAAGGGTGAGATGGCGCACGAACTCGCGATCTTCCTCCGCGCGGCGATGGCACAGGATGTCGCGCAGCGCGCGTTTCCGATCATCAACTCGTTCGATGCGACGGGGCTGCTTCCGCAGGTCACGGTGCCGACGCTGGTCGTCGACTCGACCGAAGTGCCCTGGCCGCCGATCGAGCTTGGTCGCATGCTCGCCGCGGCGATCCCGGGCGCGGAGATGCGCGTGATCGATGGCCCGCCGGATGTCGAGCGCTGGCACATCGTAGACGAGTTCGTCGGTCTGCGCCCACACGCCGAGTACCATGCGCCGGAGCACGATCTGGCGGCGAGCGAGTTCGTCACGGTGCTCTTCACCGATATCGAGGGTTCCACGCCGCTGACGCAGCGCTACGGCGACGCGCGCTCACACGAGCTGGTGCGTGAGCACGACCGCATCGTGCGCGAAGCGTTGCGCGCGCGCGGCGGCAGTGAGACGAAGCACACCGGCGACGGCATCATGGCGTCGTTCCCATCGGCCTCGCGGGCGATCGACGCGGCGATCGCGATCCAGCAGGCAGTGGCGCATCACAATCGGGGCGCCGGCGAGCTGCCGCTGCAGGTGCGCATCGGCCTGAACGCCGGGGAGCCGGTCGCGGAGGACCGCGACCTGTTCGGAACCGCAGTGCAGCTCGCGCGCCGGGTGTGCGATCACGCGGAGCCGGGGCAGATCCTGGTGCCGGAAGGCGTGCGCTACCTCGTCGCCGGCAAGGGGTATCTCTTCGCCGATCAGGGGATCGTCTCGCTCAAGGGGTTCGAGGATCCTGTCCGCCTCTACGAAGTGCTCTGGCGGGAGCGCGACCGGGCCTGATCGACGCCAGTGTGATGGTTACGCGGGCGGCGCCGTCCGCGCATCGAGCCACTCCACAAGATCCGCGATCACCTGATCGCGCTCGGGCTCGTTCAGGATCTCGTGGTAGAGCCCTTCGTACGTCGTCAATGTCTTGTCGCCCGAAGCTGCCTGCGCGTGCAACTGCTCGCTGCCCTCGAGAGATGCCAGCGCATCGAGTGTGCCGTGCATGATCAGCAGCGGGTAGCGGATGTCCCCCATGTCCCGGGAGATGCGCTCGCCGGCGCGCATCATCGCCGCCGCCAGTCCGGCCTTGATCCGGCCCCGGTACACCAGCGGATCGTCGTCGTAGCGGCGGCAGACGTCGGGGTCGCGCGAGATCGCGCCCGCATCGAGCTTCGTGAGGGGCAGCGAAGGCAGCAGGCGGCCGAGCGTGAGCACGAGTGCGCGCATGGGCGCCGCTACGGAACCCGCCCCGAGCGCCGGGCCGCTGAGCACGATGCCATCGGCTCGTGGTGGATCGATGATCGCGGCGAGCGTGACGATGCCGCCGCCCATGCTGTGCCCGAAGAGGAAGATCGGTGCGCCCGGGTGCCGCGCGCGGACGCGCGCGAGGAAGATCCGCAGGTCGGCCACGTACTCCGCGAACGACCGTACGATCGCGCGCTGTCCACCCGAGCGGCCGTGTCCATGCAGATCGAAGGCGTGCACGGCGTAGCCGCGCGCGGCCAGCGCGTTGCCGACGTACTCGTATCGCCCGGAGTGCTCCGCGTATCCGTGGACGAGAACGATGACTGCGCGCGGCACGGCCGCCGGCAGCCAGGAGCGTTCGAACAGCGGCGTGCCGTCGTAGCCCGCGAACGTATCGGTTTGCGGCGGCGCGACATCGACCATGCGCGGACTGTACCGCCTGTGCCGCACGGGGACGAGCGCGGCTAGCGCGCGGTGAGGCGAACGGGCAGCGACTGGAGCCCGCGAAGGGTGAACTGCGGCCGGTAGACCGCCTCGCCGTCGAGCGCGACTTCGCGGGTGCGGGCCATGAGCGTGCCGATCGCGATCTGCCCTTCGACGCGCGCGAGTGGCGCGCCGAGGCAGAAGTGGATGCCCATGCCGAAGGCGATGTGCCGGTTGTCGGCGCGCGTGATGTCGAACCGCTCCGGGTCCGGGAACTGCTCCGGATCGTGGTTCGCGGCGCCGAGCAGGAGGATCGCCTGCTTGCCCTTCGGCACGACGCCGTTCGGCAGCCGGATGTCCTCCATCGCGATGCGGCCCGTGAGTTGCACCGGCGGGTCGAAGCGCAGCATCTCCTCGACGGCGGTACGGATGAGCGATGGGTCGTCGCGCAACCGTCGCAGCTCGTCCGGGTGCTGCATGAGCGCCTGCACGCCGTTGCCGATGAGGTTCACCGTCGTCTCGTGGCCGGCGACGAGCAGCAGGATGCCCGTGGAGAGGAGCTCGTTCTCCGAGAGCTTCTGGCCATCGTCTTCGGCGGCGATGAGCCCGCTGATCAGGTCGTCCTTCGGCTCGCGGCGCCGCACCGCGATCAGATCGCGGAAGTAGTCCGTGAACTCCTCGATCGCCCGGTTGCGCCGCTCCAGCTCGTCCTGCGGGACCACGAAGTCCGGATCGAGGCTGCGCGCCAGCTCGCGCGACCACGCGCTGAAGCGCGCGTTGTCTTCGGGCGGCACGCCGAGCATCTCGCTGATCACGCGCACGGGCAGCGGGTACGCGAGGTCGGGGATGACGTCCATGCTGCCGCGCTCGAGCGCCTGCGCGACGAGATCGTCGACGATCCGCTGGATCCGCGGCCGAAGGCCTTCGATGACGCCCGGTGTGAACGCCTTGTTCACGAGCCCGCGGAGGCGCGTGTGGTCCGGCGGATCCATGAACAGGAACGGCCTGCGCTCAAGCATCTCCGCGTCGGCGTCGAGCGCGCCCTGCTCCATCATCTGCGCGAAGTCGTCGGAGTTGCGCTGGTCGTTGCTCGCGCGCGGGTCGCGCAGCATCGCCACGCAGTCCGCGTAGTGCGGGACGATGTACAGCCCGAGCATGCCCTCGCGCACCGGGTCACCTTCGAGAAGCTGACGGTACGTGGGGTACGGGTTTGCGATGAACGCCGGATCGAACGGGTTGAAACCCATTGCCCCGATCGCCGCGGACTCGTTGTCGATGTCGGCCGTCTGCTGCTCGCTCATCGCTGGCCTCCTCTGCGTACACTGCTCAATTGCATTGTTTGGCGCGCATCCCCGCAGTTGCAAGCACGCGGCGCTGCGGATTTCGCATCAATCGGCCAGATCGATTGTCGGGCCGGGTGCTACGCGGGCAGCAGGTAGAACGTCACGAGCGAGAAGAACACGAGGATGCCGGCGACGACCAGCGCGTGGAACACCTCGTGGTATCCGAAGATGCGCGGGTACGGATCTGGGTGCTGCCGCGCATACACGACTCCTCCGACCGAACAGAGGGCGCCGCCGAGGGCGACGAGCATAACCGCCCACGGGGCCATCGCGGACAGCAGCGGCACGGTGGCGACGAGTGCGACCCATCCCACGCCAAGGTAGGCGCCAACGCTCAGCGGGCGCGGCGCGGACGGCCACGCGACCGTCAGCAGGACGCCGGCGCCGGCGATGCTCCAGACGACCGCGAGCATGCTGATGCCCCAGGGGCCCCAGAGCACGGTGAGGCAGAACGGCGTGTAGGTGCCTGCGATGAGTACGAAGATCATCGAGTGGTCGAGGCGTTTCATGACGCCGCGCAGTAGGTGGGGCCAGGGCACAAGGTGATAACTCGCGCTGATCGTGAAGCAGGCGATCATCGCCGCTCCGAAGATGGCCGCGCCCACATACCCCTGCGGCGTGTGTGCGATGAACAGCATGAGCACGAGCGCGAATGGTGCGACGATGGCCATCGCGAGGTGCAGAGTGCCGCGGAGCAGCGGCCGCGGCGGCACCGGGAGCGCGCGCGAAGATGAGGCGTCAATCGCCATCGCCGGCCTCGCTTTCGTCGCCCGATGGTTGTCCGCGCATCGCCTGCATCCACGATTCGAGGAAGCTCTCCGGCCGGAAGCCCATGAGGGCGTCGGCCCACGATCCGTACCTGCGGGCGGCGTCGCTGCCCATCCGCATCAACTCTACCTGCGTGCGAAGCGAATCCGCGCGCGCAGCGAGGAAGTCGCCGAGCGCATGCATGGCACGTGCTTCGTTGGCCCAGACCTGCTGGTACGTCTCGACGAAGGCGATCATCTCGTCGCTCACGTCGATCAGGCCGGAGATGCGGGGCAAGCCGAGGCGGGAGCGGGGCGGCCGCTTGCGCGCGCGTTCGGGCGGCATATGTGCTCCCTTCCTTCGGGCGCGTCAGTCCTCTGCGCTCGCCTCCCGCGCGCGGAGTTTCTCGACGCCGAACGTCGCGATGAACGGCAGGTTGCGGAACCGCTGTGCGTGGTCGAGGCCGTAGCCGACGACGAACTCGTCCGGCACTTCGAAGCCCACGTAATCGAGCGGCACGTCTACGAGCCGGCGCACGCGCTTGTCGAGCAGCGCGACGACGCGAAGGCTCGCCGGCCCGCGCGCCTGCAGCTGGCGCATCAGGTGGTTGAGCGTCATGCCGGTGTCGACGATGTCCTCCACGATGAGCACGTCACGGCCTTCGATGTTCTCGGATAGGTCCTGCACGATGCGCACCGCGCCGCTGCGGTCGCCATCGTAGGAGGAGATCGCCATGAAGTCGACGCTCAACGGCAGCGAGATGTGTCGCATCAGGTCGGCCATGAAGCAGGTGACGCCCTTCAGCACGCCGACGAGCAAGGGCTCCTTGCCGGCGTAGTCGCGAGCGATCTCTGCGCCGAGCTCGTTGACCCTACGCTCGATCTCGCTCGCCGTGAAGAGCATGTCGTGGACGCCCATCGCTTCCTGCTCGTGCGCCGCGCCAATGCCGTACTTGGCGAGCAGGCTGAGGTAATCGCGCTTGTGCAGCAGCTTGATGTTGATCTCGGGGTACAGCTCGCGAAGCCGCCGGAGCTTGCGGTGCTTATCGGTTACAAGCCCCTGCTTGAGCGTCGTCAGCTCGACGTAGAGGTTGAGGTCGGTGAGGTAGAAGTCCGGCGAGAACGCCTCGATCACGCGGCCCTCGTCGTCGTGCCTGAGGGTGAACGTACGCGGCTCGTACTCCCAGCGCACGTTGTAGAAGTCGAGCATCCGCGCGAATTCTTCCTCGCTCTCGTGCGCGAAGCGCGCGTCATCGATACGCGTGACGCTCGTTGTCTTCGCCTGGATGAGCGGGCGCGTGGTCATGCTTCCCCTGCGGCGATCCCCTGGACGATGTGCCGCATGGCGACTTCGATGTGGCGGGTGAGTGCCGGCGGCACCGCGCCGTTCGCTTCCGGGTCAGCCGGCGACATCACCTCGTCTGCGAACGCGCCGATCACGCTGAGCACGAGCTGCTTCGCCAGCTCGTCGGGGTCTTCGGTCCGCAGCATCCCGCGCTGGATGTAGTGCTTCAGGATGCGGGCCTCGGCCTTCTCCCAGCGCTGGACGAGCGCGCGGTACTCCTCCATGGCCACCGCGTCCTCAGCCATGGCCTGCACCAGCAGCACCTTCATCAGATCGCGGTTCGCGTACATCAGCGCCAGCGCGCCCGTGGCGATGCTCGAGATGGCATCGAGCGGGCTGATGGTGACGTGGTCGAGCTCGGCGCGCTCGAGATCCTGCAGCGCGGAGGTGAAGCCGCGCTCCTCGATCAGCGCTTCGAGGAGGTCGCGTTTGGACTCGAAGTGGTAGTAGATCGCGGCGTCGGTGATGCCCGCGGCCTGCGCGATATCACGGACGCTTGTGCGGGCGAAGCCCTTCTCGGAGAAGAGGCGCAGCGAGGCGTCGAGGATCTGCTTGCGGGTAAGCGGACCGCGCCGGAGCTTCCGGGCGCGCCCGGAAGTCGATATGGAGGTCGTTTCCCTGGCGGTTGGCAATCGCTTACTAATCCTCGCTCGTGGCCTCTTCAGCCTAGGGGAGTCATGCGCATGCTGTCAAACGGCTCACCGGCCTACGCATTATGCCCGCTCCCGCGTATAGTGCACCTGTTCACGAGGAGGAGCAATGGCCGGGACGGACACAGCGATGCCGGTCGCGGTCGGCGACCGCGTCTCGTTCACGAAGGCGGTGACCGAGCAGGACATCGTCGATTTCGCGCGCGTGACCGGCGACGACCAATCGCTGCACCTTGATCCCGACTTCGGGAAGCGGACCCGGTTCGGCAAGCGCATCGCCCACGGCATGCTCGCGGCCGGGTACATCTCGGCGGCGCTTGGCACGAAGCTGGCGCCCGGCTGGGTGGTCGTCTACCTCCAGCAGCAACTCCGCTTCCGGCTTCCGGTCGCGATCGGCGACACGATCACGGCGAACGTCGAGGTGAAAGAGATCGATGCGGAGAAGCGCATCCTCACGCTCCAGACCGATTGCGTGAACCAGGAGGGCGCCGTCGTCGTCCAGGGCGAGGCGAAGGTCATGCTCGACCCGCTGAAGGACTGATGCCGGGACGTTAAACGAGGGGCGCGGCCGGGGTGACCGCTCGCCTCGATCTCGGTAGGATGCCTGCACGATGAGCGACAACCACGGCCACAGCAACGGCGACGGCGACCTGAAGCGCGAGCTCGAGCGCTGGGAGTCCACCACGCTCAAGAAAGCGCTCGCCCGGGGCGCCGAGCGCAAGGCGGAGTTCGCGACGACTTCGACCGAGACGCGGCGGCTGTATACGTCGCTCGACGTCGCGGGTGACGATTTCGACCGGGATGTCGGCCAGCCGGGCGAGTTCCCGTACACGCGCGGCGTCCAGCCGACGATGTACCGCGGCCGGCTTTGGACCATGCGGCAGTACGCCGGCTTCGGCACGGCGACCGAGAGCAACGAGCGTTTCAGGTTCCTGCTCGGTCAGGGTCAGACCGGCCTGTCAGTGGCCTTCGACCTGCCGACGCAGATCGGCATGGACTCCGACGACCCCAACGCCCAGGCCGAGATAGGCCAGGTGGGCGTCGCCATCGACTCGCTCGCTGACATGGAGGACATGTTCTCGGGCATCCCGCTCGATCGCGTTTCAACGTCCATGACCATCAATGCGCCGGCGTCGGTGCTGGTCGCGATGTACATGGTGGTAGCGGAGAAGCAGGGTGTGCCCTCGGGCGAGATCATGGGCACGGCGCAGAACGACGTGCTGAAGGAGTACGTCGCGCGCGGGACATACATCTACCCGCCGCGCCCGTCGCTCCGGCTTGCGGCCGACCTCATCACGTACTGCGCCCGCTACGCGCCCAAGTTCAACAGCATCAGCGTCAGCGGCTATCACATCCGCGATGCGGGAGCCACGGCGGCGCAGGAGATCGGCTTCGCATTCGCGAACGCCATCGAGTACATCGAGGCGTGCACACGCTCGGGCGTGGGGATCGATGACGTCGCCGGGCGCATCTCGTGGATCTTCAACACGCACAACAACTTCTTCGAGGAGGTCGCCAAGTACCGGGCGCTGCGCCGGATGTGGGCGAAGCTGCTGCGGGACCGGTTCGGGGCGAAGGACGCGGCGTCGTGGAAGCTGCGGACGCATATCCAGACCGGCGGCGCGACGCTGACGGCGCAGCAGCCGGAGAACAACGTCGTGCGGGCGGCGCTGCAGGCGCTGGCCTCGGTGCTCGGCGGCACGCAGTCGATGGCGCTCTCCTGCTACGACGAGGCGTTGGCGCTGCCGACCGAGGAAGCGCAGCGGATCGCGCTGCGGACGCAGCAGATCATCGCGTTCGAGTCGGGCGTGACGGACACGGTGGACCCGTTCGGCGGCTCGTACTACGTCGAGGCGCTGACGGACGAGATAGAGCGCAAGGCGCAGGAGTACATCGACCGCGTCGAAGACATGGGTGGCGCCGTCGCGGCGATCGAGGCGGGCTACGTGCAGGCGGAGATCCAGGAAGCCGCGGTCGCGCAGCAGCAGGCAATCGAGTCCGGCGAGCGCGTCGTCGTTGGCGTCAACCGCTTCAAGAGCAGCGAGGAGCCTGAGCCGACGATCTTCCGCGTGGATACCGAGATCGCGCGCGGCCAGATCGAGCGCTTGCGCCGGGTGCGCGCCGAGCGCGACGGCGGCGCGGCGCAGGCATCGCTGCGCCGGCTGAACGAGGCCGCGCGCGGCGAAGACAACCTCATGCCGGCAATCCTCGAGGCCGTCCGCGCCTATGCCACGCTCGGCGAGATCTGCGGCGAGCTGCGCACCACATGGGGCGAGTACCGGCCGCCGACGGTGGTGTGATATGGCACGTATCACCGCCCTCAGCTACGTCGTCCCGGTGCGAGACCTCGATGCTGCATCGCGGTTCTACCGCGACGCCTTCGAGTTGGAGGAAGTCTTCCGGACCGAGGGCATCGTTTTCGTCGGCGTGCCGGGCGGGGAGACCGCGATCGGCCTGTTGCTCGACCCCGAGCACGCGGGCGCCGGCCCGCAGAACGTCGGCGTGCACATGGACCACGGGATCGACTACGAAGACGCCGTGCGCGCGATCGTAGCGGCGGGCGCGAAGATCCTCGAGCGCGGCGAGCACGCGCCCGGCGTCCCCTTCGCCCGCATCGAAGACCCGGACGGCAACGTCCTCTGGGTCTGAACCCCGCGCTCGTCCAGGGAGACGTTCCTTCCGCTCCCAGTCGAGGGGCCTGCCTTTGTCCTTTGCCTGTGGCTCTTCGCTGCGCGGCGCGCGCTAGTCCCATCGAGAACGATCGGTTACAGTCAGCGCCGTCAACGGAAACTTCAAAGACGGGGAGGACAAATGGGTCAGCGGCGGCTCGAAGGCCAGGTGGCGGTCGTCACCGGCGCTTCGCGGGGCATCGGGCGCGCGTGCGCCGAAGAACTGGCGCGCGAGGGCGCGGCGATCGTGGCCAACTACTTCACGAACGAGGAGGCCGCGGAGGCCCTCGTCGGCGACATCGTCTCGAAGGGCGGCCGCGCGATCGCGGTTCGCGCCGGTGTTGGCCATCCGGACGACTGCAAGGCGCTCATCGAGAAGACCATCGAGACGTACGGCCAGATCGACATCCTCGTCAACAACGCCGGTGTGAACCGCGACCGCCTGCTCAAGCGGATGTCCATCGATGAGTGGAACGAGGTCATCAACACCGACCTGAACAGCACCTTTTACATGACCTCTGCCGCCCTCCCGCACATGATCGAGCGCAACTACGGGCGGATCATCCTGATGTCGAGCATCATCGGGCAGATGGGCAACGTCGGGCAGGCGAACTACGCCGCGGCGAAGGCGGGGCTCATCGCGTTCGCCAAGTCGGCCGCGAAGGAGCTCGCCCGCAACAACATCACCGTCAACGCGATGTGCCCCGGCTTCGTCGAGACCGACATGGTGATCGCACTGACCGACGAGGTGAAGGCCAACCTGTTGAAGCAGATCCCGCTCGGCCGATTCGGCCGGCCGGACGAGGTGGCGAGCTTCGTGCGCTACCTGTGCACCGAGGGCGACTGGATCACCGGTCAGCAGTTCAACCCCAACGGCGGCCAGTACATGTAGCACGCTGCCGCTCGCGGCCGCTGCTCAATTCGAGGGACGCGCGATGAATCGCATGACAGACCGGGTCGCGGTGATCACCGGAGGCGCGAGCGGCATGGGCGAGGGCACCGTGCGCCGTTTCGTCGATGAGGGCGCGCGCGTTGTGATCGCCGACCTGCAGGACGCGAAGGGCAACACACTCGCCGACACGCTCGGCGGCGCCGCCGTGTACCAGCGCACCGACGTCGCCGAAGAGCGCGACGTGCGGGCGGCCGTCGAGCGAGCGGTCGACGAGTTCGGCCGGCTCGACGTCATGTTCAACAACGCCGGCATCGGCGGCGCGATCGGTCCGATTGAAGACACGTCGGTCGAAGACTACGACCGCACGATGAACGTCCTTCTGCGAGGCGTCTTCCCTGGGATGAAGCACGCGGCGCCGGTGATGAAGCGCCAGGGCAGCGGCTGCGTCATCAGCACGGCGAGCGTCGCCGGGCTGTCAGGCGGCCGAGGCCCGCACATCTACAGCGCAGCGAAGGCAGCCGTGATCAACCTGACGCGCTCGGTGGCGATAGAGCTGGCCGAGCACAACATCCGCGTGAACTGCATTTGCCCCGGGGGCATCGCGACGCCGCTGCTCGCCGGCGCGTTGGGCGGCACGGAGGAAGCGCTGGCGCTCGTGCGAGAGCGGCTGGCGACGCTGCAGCCGATTCCGCGCAGCGGCATGCCGGACGACATCGCCAACGCGGCGCTCTGGCTTGCGAGCGACGAGGCCTCGTTCGTCACCGGGCAGGCGATCGTCATCGACGGTGGGCTGACGGCGGGACAGCGGTGGGCGACGATGCCGGACGGCATGCGGACGCACCGGCCGATGACACGGCCGGCGTCGTAGCGATCCCCCGACCGGTCAGAAGTAGTTGACGGTGGCGATGAACATCCGCACGGGCGAGTTGCACGCGATCA
>DASUKS010000075.1:0-4234 GCA_036278595.1 Dehalococcoidia bacterium | reverse complement strand
GATCAACTACGAGTACCCGGACCCCGACTGCGACCTCGACTACGTGCCGAACGAAGCGCGCAAGGCGCAGGTCGACACCGTCCTCAGCAACTCCTTCGGCATGGGCGGGCAGAATGCCACGCTGATCCTGCGGCGGTGGCGTTAGCCAACTCGATTAGGCAAACGTAACCCTAACGCGGTCTGCGAGGGTTTCTTTGGGCCGTCGCTCCCGCGGTCGATCGCACGCGATCTCACCCGCCTCTTCCATTTGCTTGAGTACCGTCTTGTAGTTCTGCTTTACGAACGGCGTCCCAGGATGGTGGCGAAGAAACAGATCTTGCACGGTGAGCGTTTGGTGACTGAACGCAGCGATCAGCGCGCCGGGCAGTCGCCGGAGCGGGCGCTCCTCGTCGAAACCCATCTGTCTGCCCGCGTATGACGGAATGAACTCAAATCGCGGCACACCGTCCTCATCAGTAAGCCCGCGCTTGGCCATGATGTCCTTCATGATGCCGAGCGCCATCGGGTTCTTCGTAACGAAGCAGATGTAGTGACTCGTGCGGCCACCCGCGAAGGCAAACCGGAATGGCACCAGGTAGCGATCTTCACCCGAGCGCACAGCATCGCCCAGCGCTCGCATGACCATCCGCTCGCGCTCGCTAACAGGGACGGATTGCAGCTCGGCCTGAAGCTGCGCGAGTCGGTCTGCTGTGAAAACGTGCTGCATTCTCGGTTCGACAAGTTCGTTCACTATCGCCGCGTTGATTCGGTTGTAGTTGAAGAAGAACACCGCGTCGCACGCGAAGCCTTCAGTAACGCTGTTGATCAACGCGCTACTCAGTCCGCGGTAGCCCCATGGATCGAGGAATGTCAGGGTCGGGATAGCTTCAATTGTCGAGCGATGCTCCGCGAAGCTCTCCTCGACCGAACGACGCTCTACCCTGGGCGAGCGATGGAACCGCTCCACACCGGAGAGGCTTCGTACCTCGATGTCGAGTTGCGCAACGTAAGCCTCGCTCTCATCGCTGAAGAGTGCGATCAACTGTCGATCTAGGTTCGGCTGCCTGAGCGCCTCCTGAAGCAGGAGCAATGGAGTGCTCGGATCGCCGCTCTCATATCGCCCCGGCCCGGAGTAGGGATCCCAATACGCAACGTGGGCACTCCGACGCGAGACGATCCTTGCCCAAGCCGCGAAGTAGGCGACGACAATGTCGGATTTGACCCGCGACGGCTGTTCTTGCTCGCCGAAGAATGACTCGGTCATCCACTCGCGATCCGCGCTGGCATCTCATCCCATGTCTGCCCGTCGAGCACGCGGCCCGACGCTTTCTTGCCCCGGCGTACGCCGACTTCGTCGTGCGCGCCCCACTGTTTGAAGAAGAACGGGACCTTCGCACCCACGCACTGATCGCGGAGGGCCCGCGCCCAGTCCGCACGCATCGGCCGCGCGCCCGGGCCTGACTCGCCGCCGACGATCACCCAGTGGATGCCGCGGAGGTCAAGGCGCAATGGACCGAGTAGCGGCTCTACGGAGAGGAACCGGATCTTCGCGGGTACGCGCCGAAGATCCTCGATGCGACACGCCCACCGTTGGTTCTCGACCGACACACCCATCCACACATTCTCCGGCCACGCCAACTTCCCTGCGATCTCGCGCAGGCGTTCGCTGCGCTTCGTGAGGAGTTGGAACTGGTGCCAGTGCGCCGCCCGCATGGTCGCGAAGACGGACTGGATGTAGTCCAGCGGCACGCGGTTGTGGAACAGGTCGCTCATGCTGTTCACGAAGATCATCCGCGGCTGCTTCCAGGTCAGCGGGAGTGCGATGCGCTCGGGCCGGAGCATCAAATCGAACCCGCGCTCGTAGGGGTGCCCGGCCACACCGCGAAACCGCTCCGCGAACGTCTCCGCATAGCAGTGCGCGCAGCCTGGTGAGATCTTGTCGCACCCCGTTACCGGATTCCACGTCGCCTCAGTCCACTCGATGCTTGAGTTCGCAGACATGGCACTCCTCCCACCGTCGGTGACCGACCATATGTTCGCATGATCGGATCCATCTGTCTACTGCTCTCCGGCAATCGCGGACCCTGCACCTGCACGCACGAAGAAGAGGGAAGGCGCTGCGCCTTCCCTCTCCTACGAGCCGTTCGACTCGCGTCTGCCTCCCGGCGGCTTCCCGCGGCGGTCTTCTCTGACGATCTATCTCGTCTCTCTCTTCTCGATGGGCACTGAGCGCTGACCGCACCGGCTTCCGCCGGGAAGCAACACAGCAGCCGCAGCTGACCGCGGCCGCTGGTGCACGATTACCTGTACGACTCTTCGCTCTCTTCCTCGCGCTCGCTCGAACGCGTCGGGTCAACGATGTGGTGCTCGCGCCGGAAGATCGCCGCCGTCAGCGCCAGCGAGAAGGCGCCGAGGAGCCAGATCGACCCCTCCTGCCACTGCACGATCGCTGTGTCGGTGCTGCTGCTCACGCCCGTGCCCACGAGCATCCCGACGATGAAGAGCGCCACCGCCCCCAGCGCCAGGCCGATGGCGATGAGGTTCATCATCACCACTTCGCCCTCTTTCGCCGCGATGTTCGACCCACCGTGCTCGCTCGAGCGGTCGTATTCGCGTTCGCTGTAGCGCCGGCGAGACGTCGCTTCGTAACTGCCTGATCGGTTCATCCTGTCTGCTCCTTTCCGGGTGTCCCGTGGACGGTCGCCACCCGCACCATCCATGGTTGTCAAGCGGCCCCGCTCTCAGCGCTCCTGCGAGAGTGACGCCGCGTCCGGGATGTGGTGCTCACGCCGGAACGTGAGACCGGTCGCCGCCAGAACGATGCTGCCCAGGAGCCAGATGCTCCCAAACTCAAAGTTCTCCGCGGTTGTGTGCGTGCCGCCCGTCGCGCCTGTGCCGACGAGCATGCCGATGACGAACAACGCGAGGGCCGCCAGCCCGAGGCCAACAGCGATCATGTTCATCAGCCAGACATCCGTCGTCCGCATCACCCAGCTTGCTGCGCCGCCCGAACTGCCGCCTCGCTCTTCGTAGCGGCCTTGCGGCCGGCGGCGCGGCGTCACGTCGTAACTGCCTGATCGGTTCATGCCTGCACTCCTTTCCGAAGGTTCTGCGTCAGTGCCTTACACGATCAAGCTAACGCACCGCTTCTGCCCCGAAAGGGGTATCTGGGGCCTGTTTCGAATCTGACAGGGGTATCGAAAGACGCTCGTTACAGCGCGTCCGAGGGAGTAATGCGCGTATTTACGCGGCGGGCCGATCGGCCTCCCGGTGACCCCCGAAGAGCCGGCGCAACTCCGCCATCACGTCCACGTCCGCGCCGCCGCCGGCGCTGATGTCGCGCCGCTCGAACGCCCACAGCGACAGCGCGAAGAACGCCAGCGCGATGCCGGTCAGCAGCCCGAAGTGCCACCACTGCACGCCCCGCACCAGCGGCAGCCCCGACCCGTAGTAGTAAAACGGGGTCGCGAAGCGCAGGCTCCGGAGCGCCTCGATGCCCACCGCGAACGTGTTGATCACGTACGCCGCCGTCGCCACGCCGACGGCGATCGCCGCCGCCAGGCCCCGGCTCGGCGCGTACGCCCCCAGCCACAGCGCCAGCCCGAAGAACAGCAGCGTGATCGGCAGCATGTTCAGCACGCCCGCCGCGACGTCGCCCAGCGTCACGTCGATCGAGACGAACGGCACCGTCAGCGCGAAGCCGCAGTACGCGATCGCCAGGATCGCGACCGCGCCGATGCACACCGCCGCCGCCTTCTGCACCATCACGCTCCGCCGCGGCACCGGCTGCGACAGCAGCAGCTCCAGCGTGCCTGCGCTCTCCTCCCCCGCGATGGCGCCCGTCCCCTGGATCACGGCGTAGACGATGAGCAGCACCGGCGTCCAGCTGAAGAACTCCGAGCTGAGGAACCCCGCCGGCGTCGCGAGGCTCAGGTCCGTGCCCAGCAGCGCCTGCAGCGCCGGCGGGATCTGCAGGTTCTGCAGCGTGTCGCGATACGAAGGCCAGAGCAGCACGTCGAGCGCCGCCACCAGCGCCAGCGTCACGCCGAAGCCGACGATCTGCCATCGCTGGTCGCGCAGCGTCTTCGCGAAGATGCTAG
Organism: Dehalococcoidia bacterium; assembly: GCA_036278595.1. GTDB lineage: Bacteria > Chloroflexota > Dehalococcoidia > DSTF01 > JACRBR01 > JADMII01. The sequence goes on along the minus strand of DASUKS010000075.1, from coordinate 155 downwards.
GCGCTCGCACGCTCGACCTCCGCCTCCGCCTCCGCCGCGTGCCGGTCACCCGAGTAATACGAAAGGAAGATGTCCTCCAGGCTCGGCTGCTCCGTCCGAAAATCCAGCACGCGCTGCGTCGCCGCCGCCTTCACGATCGCGTCGAGCACGCCGCG
>DASUKS010000074.1:0-28397 GCA_036278595.1 Dehalococcoidia bacterium | reverse complement strand
TGGTAGAGCTGCGCGTCGTCCTTCACCATCGCCGTGATGATGCGCCCGAGCGCCTCGTCGTGCTCGATGCGCGCGTTCTGGCGGTCGCCGTTCGCCATCGCGTTCTGGTACGACGTGTCCCGCTCCAGCTTGGGCGGGATCTCCTCCGCGATCAGCTTGTCGATGCGGTCCGCGACCGATTGCGCCTCGGTAGCGCGGGCGCCCGCGCCCGCTCGCCGTCGAAGAGGCGCGCACGGCCATGATCGCGTTCCGGGCGCTGACCACATTCCACCCAAATCGAACGTCTAATATCGCACGCATGGCACGCCGGATCGCCGGCCACTGGCGTCGAATGGCCGCATGCGCGGACACCCGTTACCCTCAACACATGCGACACGACAAACGCCGGCCCGACGAGATGCGGGCTGTGAGCATCGAACCGAACTACCTCGACCACGCCGAGGGCTCGGCGATGGTGCGCTTCGGCAACACCTGGGTGCTCTGCACCGTCAGCATGGAGGACCGCGTGCCGCAGTTTCTGCGCGGCACCGGCTCCGGATGGGTCACCGCCGAGTACGGCATGCTGCCGCGCTCGACCAACACGCGCACCGAACGCGAGGCCGCGCGCGGGCGCCAGTCCGGCCGCTCGCAGGAGATCCAGCGGCTCATCGGCCGCTCGCTGCGCAGCATCGTCAACCTGGACCTGCTCGGCGAGCGCAACTTCATCGTCGACTGCGACGTGATCCGCGCCGACGGCGGCACCCGCACGGCCGCCATCACCGGCTCGTGCGTGGCGCTGCTGCAGGCGCTGCACAAGCTCGTCGCGAGCGGCGCACTGAAGTCGATGCCCGTCAGCGGGCTCGTGGCCGCGGTCAGCTGCGGCATCGTCGAAGGGGCGCCGGTGCTCGACCTCGATTACGTCGAGGATTCGTCGGCCGAGGTCGACTTCAACGTCGTGATGACCGACAACGGCCGCTTCGTCGAAGTGCAGGGCACGGCCGAAGGCCCGCCCTTCGAGCGTGAGATGATGGACCGCCTGCTGGATCTGGCCGCCGGCGGCATCCGCAGCCTGCACACGGCGCAACGCGAAGCCCTCGGGCGTATCGAGGTCACGCTGGAGTAGGCGGACGCAACGCGCGACCACCCGCGCAGATGCGCCGCAAGCGCGCTGGTGCTGCGTTCGGAGAGATGCTTCGCTTCGCTCAGAATGACAGCGGTGGGTATGCGGCGCGTGCGGCGCCGGCAGTGTGCGGAAAGCAGCGGCCGTGCAGTTCACTGCGCTCCGCCGCCACCAGTGACCAACACTGTCCGCTATCAAACAACAAATCTGCGGCCGTTTGCGGGGTCAACAGGAGGCATCTGTGTACATCTGTGCCATCTGTGGTTCCAAATATCTGTGCTCATCTGTGGTCATCGGCGGATCGCCGCGTCAGGCGTACTCCCCGAGGAAGGTGCCGCCGAGGATGTGCACGTGCGCGTGCACCTGGCTTTGCATGGCCTGCAGGCCGAAGTTGCTGAGCAGCCGGAAGCCTTCGGGCGAGTACTTGTCGCCCATCTCCGCCGCCGCGCGCGCCACATGGACCATCGTCCCCGATGTCCAGAGCTCGCCCTGGGTCATGTGCTGCTTCGGCACGGCGAGCAGCATCACCGGCACCCAGTTGAGCCTGTTGCGGAAGACGATCACGTGCTCGTCGTCGTATCGTACGTCCGCCGGCTCATGGCCGGCGATGATCTCGCAGAAGACGCAGTAGTAGGACATCGCGCGCCAGTGTATCGAAGGTCGGCGCGAGGGGCCGCTTCGGTGCGATGTACCCACAATCCGCGCGCTCCTATACTCGGAGCATGGCCGATGCTCGTCCCTTCCGCGCGCTGCGATACGACGGCGCGCGCATCGATCCCGCGCTGACGATCGCCCCGCCGTACGACGTGATCTCCCCCGAGGAGCAGCACGAGCTGTACGCCCGCAGCCCGTACAACGTCGTGCGGGTGGAGTACGGGGAGACGCGCGCGGACGACACGGACGCCGACAACCGCTACACGCGCGCGGCCGCGGACCTGCAGTCGTGGCGGCGCGAGGGCGTGCTCGTGCACGACGACGAGCCGGCGCTCTACCGCTACCGCCAGGAGTTCGACTGGCAGGGCGCGGTACACGTACGCAACGCCTACTTCGCGACCGTGCGGCTCGAGGAGTGGGAGAAGGGCGTCGTCAAGCCGCACGAGCACACGCTTTCGACACCCAAGGAGGATCGCCTGAAGCTCCTGCGAGCAACGCGGACGCAGGTGAGCCCGGTGTACTCGCTCTATCGCGCGAAGTCCGGCGAACGCCGCGAGCCCGAGTGGGGGTTCGAGGGCACGCTGCTCGCGGACGCGACCGTCGGCGACCAGCGCCATGTGCTCTCGGCGATCACCGACCCGATCGAATGCGGCATCATTATGAACTACATCGCGGACTGCGACGTGTACATCGCGGACGGGCACCATCGGTACGAAACGGCGCTGAACTATCGAAACGAGGTGCGCGCCCGTTCCGCAACATGGACCGGCGACGAGCCGGAGAACTTCGTGCTGATGGCGCTGACGCACGCGTACGACGACGGCCTGCTCGTGCTGCCCACGCATCGCCTGCTGCACGTGCCCGCGGGCGACGAGCAGGTCAAGCGCATCGCCCGGCACTTCGCGATCGAAGACGTGAGCGCGCTCTCGCTAGCGGACGCGATCGCGAAGCTGGCCGGCGTCTCGGGACGCTTCCTCGCGCTCGGGCTGCGTCCGGGCGCGCAGCACGTGCTCACGCTCGAGGGCCGCGCCGGCATCGATGCCGCGATGCCGGCGGAGCAGCCGGACGCATGGAAGCAGCTCGATGTCAGCGTGCTGCAGTACGGCATCCTGGGCGACGCGTTCGGCATCGATGATGCGGCGCTGGCGGCGGGTCAGGCGGTGACGTACACGCAGGACGCCGAAGCCGCAGCCGCGGCCGTCGAGCGCGGCGAGGCAACGTGCGCCTTCCTGATCAACGCGACGCCCGTCGACCAGGTGCTCGCCGTCGCGGACGCCGGCGGCCGCATGCCGCAGAAGTCGACGTACTTCTACCCGAAGCTGCCCACGGGGTTGGTGATGCGGGAGTTAACAGTTCACAGTTGACAGTTCACAGTCGGCAGTTCAGTTCATAGTGAATCGTGCATAGTTCGGGTGCTGCGCGCGGGTGGGCCCGTTCGGTTGCGCTGCGCGCCGGCCCTTGCTGGCTCCCCGCTGCTGGATGGACGTGAAAGAGCGGCGCCTTTACGCCGCTCCTTCATCGCTGGCTACTGTGAACTGTCGACTGTGAACTGTTAACTGACCTAGCTCGCCTTGCGCTCCTGGAGCGGGACGTACTTGCGGTGGCGCGGGCCCGTGTACTCGAGCAGCGGGCGGATGAGCACGTTGTCCTCGTACTGCTCGAGGACGTTCGCCACCCAGCCGGGGATGCGCCCGACGGCGAACATCGGGATGAACTGCTCCTCCGGGATGCCGAGCAGCGAGTAGACGGCGCCGGCGTAGAAATCGACGTTCGGGTAGATGCCCTTCGCGCGATAGGGCTCCATCGCCTTCTCGATCTCCTGCAGGATCTGGAACCAGCGGTCATTGCCGCGCTCGTGGCCCAGGTCGCGCGCGACGCCGCGCAGCTCGATGGCCCGCGGGTCGTCGGTCTTGTATACGCGGTGGCCGAAGCCCATCACCTTGTCGCCGGCCTCGATCCGCTCGCGGATGAACTCGATCGCCTTGTCCGGGTCGCCAATCTCCTCGACGGTCTTCTGCACGGCCTCGGCGGCGCCGCCGTGCAGCGGGCCCTTCAGCGTCGCGATCGCGGCCACGATGGCGGATCCGAGGTCGGCCGCCGTGCCGGCCGCGACCCGCGCGGCGAACGTCGACGCGTTCGAACTGTGCTCGGCGTGGAGGACGAGGTCGAGGTCGATGATCTTCGCGTCCTCGCGAGAGGGCTCGCGCCCGAACATCATGTACAGGAAGTTGGCGGCGTGGCCGAGGTCGTCGCGTGGCGCGACCGGCTCCAGACCGTTCCGCTGGCGGTGCATCGTCGCGACGATCGTGGCGATCTGCGAGATCAGCTTGATGCCGACCGGCAGGCCGACCTCGACCGTCGCCTCGTGGCTGTTCTCATCGAGCGCGACCGCGGCCGAGACCGCAGTGCGCAGGATGTCCATCGGGTGGGCTGCCTTGACGCTCTCCATGATGGCAATCACGGACTCAGGAATGTGGCGGCCGGCCTTTAGCGCCCGGTCGAAGTCCTCGAGCTCGGCCCGGTCCGGGAGGGTGCCGTACAGCAGCAGGTACGCGGTCTCCTCGAACGTGGCGTGCTGCGCCAGGTCGTGGATGTTGTAGCCGCGGTACACCAGCTTGCCGGCTTCGCCGTCCACCAGGCTGATGTGGCTCTCATCCAGTACGACGCCCTTCAGGCCAGTTCCGGTGCTCATTCGCTCGCTCCTTCGCCCTGTACTCTTGCCATTCTCTTATTCGGCTGCTCAATCGCGCATATAGAGCCCTTAAATGGTAACAAGGTCGTTTTCCGATGCTCAAGGGGGCCTGCGTTAAGACTGGATGAAGGATCGCCAACAGGCAGGAAGCGGCGTCAGACTGTGCGGCGGAAGTCTTCCGGGACGGCGCTGGAGGCTTCCTGCGCGACGAACAGCGACTCGTACAGCGAAGCGACGGCGTCGGCCACGTTCGACCAACGGTAGCGCTCGACGGCCTCGCGAGCGGCGCGGCCGAACGAGGCCCGCAGTTCGTCGTTGTCGAGTAGCAGCTCCAGGCGCTCGGCGAAGGGCTCCGGGCAGCGCCAGGAGATGAGATAGCCGGTCTTGCCGTCGAGGACGGTACTGGCGAGCCCGCCGACGCGCGACGCCACGACCGGCGTCCCGCACGCCATCGACTCGATCGCCACCATGCCGAAGCTCTCGTAGTACGACGGCACGACGCAGACGTCGGCGGCGTTGTAATACAGGGGCAGATCGGCGTGGTCGACAGCGCCAACGAACGAGATGTGGTGGTCGACGCCGAGCCGCTCGGCGAGCAAGCGGAGCTGCGCCACCTCCGCCTCGGTCCGGGCATCGCCGCCGACGATCAGCACGCGGAAGTTCTCGTCCTCGTGCAGCTGCGCGGCCGCGCCGATGAGCACGTCGATGCCCTTCAGCGGTTCGATGCGGCCCACGAAGAGGATGATGCGCTCTTCGTCGCGAAGTTGAAGCTTCCTGCGCGCCTGCTCCTTGTCGGCCGGCGCGAAGAGGTCCGTATCGACGCCACAGGGCACGATCGCCACGCGCTCGCCGTCGATCGCGTAGAGGTCCCGCAGCAGCGCCTGCTCGTGGCCGCTGGCGACGACGATCGCGTCGGCGGTCTCGGCGACCGCGCGCTCGACTTCGATGCGCTCGAGCGTCTCGCGCTCGGTGATGCGCGCGCGGTTTTTCACCTCTCCGAGCGTGTGGAACATCGCGACGTGTGGCACGCGCCACCGAGCGGCGAGCGCGGCGCCGACGCGGCCGGACATCCAGTAGTGGCTGTGTACGAGGTCGTACGCGATGCCCTGCTCGTCCGCGAAGGCGCGCACGCCGTCCTCGAACGCGTCGAGGTGCGCCGCGATCGCGGACTTGTCGATCAGTTGCGGCGGCCCGGCGTCGACATTGATCACGCGCGTGTTGGGCCCGACGGGCTGCACGCGCGGAGAGTCCGGCGACGTGCGCCGGGTGAAGACATCGACCGCGTAGCCGCGGGCGCCGAGCTCGCGGCTCAGCTCGCGCACGTAGACGTTCATGCCGCCCGTCTCGCGCCCGCCCGGCTGGGCGAGCGGCGACGTGTGCACGCTGAGCACCGCGATGCGCTCCGCGGCGGCCGTCGTGTGCTCGTTGTCTCGCAGCAGTGTCATCGCGTCAGCAGCAGGCGGTAGACCTGCTGGTCCGTCCCGCCGAGGTCGTACTTGTACGCCTCGTCTCCTCGCATAAAGTCCACGCACGAGCGGCCGGATTCAATCGCCTCTCGTATGAGGAGCGCCTTCGACATCAGCCCGACGCCATAATGCGCGTACTCCGGATCGTAGCCGCTATTGTACATGTACAGCACGCGCCCGAGGTCGAAGTTCAGCACGCAGGCGACCGGCAGCGCGTCGAGCGTGAGCACGTAGAAGCGCAGCATGCCCTCGCGCGCCATAGCGGGCACGACGGCGCGGAAGAACGCCTCCATGCCCGGCCGGTCGAGGAACTCCTCCTTGTGATGCGAGCTGATGCGCATCAGCTTGAAGAGCGTATCGAGTTGCTCCGATGCCGCGTCGGGCTCCGTGATGACGCGCAGCTCGACATCGCCGCCCGAGTCGAGCCGGCGAAGCTTGCGGCGCATCTCGTGCCGGTCCTTCTTCGACAGGCGGCCGAGGTACTCCTCCCACGAGCCCGGCAGCTCGACGCTCGGCGAGAGCGCTTCGTCCTCGCGCTCGCAGGCGAATCCGCACGACGACGCCCCGTGCCCGATCGCATCGAGCGTCGGCGAGAACTGGCGGATGCCGCGCATCTCGATGCCGCGCACGCCGTTATCCGCGAGGCGGCCGAGCAGCGACGCCATGAACGGCTGCTCGAAGCCGGGCGTCACGACCACGTCCATGTAGTCGCAGATCGAGTAGTGGCCGACGAGCTCCGCGCGATCGCCATCGATGAGCAGCGGCGCCACGCCGATGAGCCGCTCGCCCTCCCGCGCCGTGAGGACCTTCAGCTCGCGGCCCTCCTGGAAGTGATCGAGCCAGACCCGCTGGAACGCCGGCGTGACGAACGGCACCGGCGAGGCGACCTGCGCCAGCAGCCCGGCCCATTCGCCGCGCACCTGGTCGAACACCTCGTCGTGGATTTGCAGATCAGTCACGAACCGCGCACCAGCGAGAGGAACTCGGCGCGCGTCACGGAGTTCTTACGGAAAGCGCCGCGCGTCGCCGATGTCACCATGCGGCTGCCCGGCTTCTTGACGCCCCGCGCGGTCATGCAGAGGTGCTCGGCTTCTATGACGACCGCGACGCCGTCGGGGTGCAGGGTGTCCATGATGGCATCGGCGATCTGGCCCGTGAGCCGCTCCTGGAGCTGCGGGCGGCGGGCGAAGCCATCGACCACGCGCGCGAGCTTGCTCAGCCCGACGACACGCCCGTCGGGCAGGTACCCGACGGCAGCGATCCCGTGGAAGGGCAAGAAGTGGTGCTCACAGACGCTGTAGAAGGGGATGTCCTTCAGCACGACCATCTCGTCATGCGCGACGTCGAACCCGACCTGCAGGTACTCGCGCGGGTCGACGTGAAGCCCTTCGAAGAGCTCGGTGTACATGCGGGCGACGCGCGCCGGTGTCTCGATCAGGCCCTGGCGGGTTGGGTCCTCGCCGACCGCCTGGATAATCTCGCGCACGGCGCGCTCAATGCGCTCCGTATCAAACGTGGGAGCCGCCGACCCGATGCCGTTGATGCGTTCAATGGCCATGTCGCAGGATACCGTCCGGGCGAGCTGAAGCGGTGGCACACGATTCGATCCACCGCTGTAGAAAGCCTAGCAGCGGCCACCGGCCGGCGGAAGCGCGCGGGCCGGGGTTCCTGCCCTCGGCCGCCTGCGTTAGCCTAGCGCGATGGACGCGCCCGCACGCCCCCCTACGCTCGCAAGCTGGCTCATCGACAACGTGCCGGTACCGCCCGACACGGCCGCACGGCTGCTTGCGCTCGAGGGGGAGCAGCCGTCGCTCGACGAGATGCGGCGGGCGCTGGGCTTCGGGCTCGACCTTTCGCGGGTGTGGGCAGCATACGAGGCGGCCGCGCCGGACTTCGCGCAGCCCCAGACCGACGGCCAGCTCGCGGCGTTGATCGACGCGCTGTATGCGGCGATCGACGGCACGCTGGCCGTGCGGGCGACGGTCGACGCGGCGGCCGTCAGCGTGAGCCGCGAGCACGGCGCGATCGTCATGCGCGAGGGCGAGCGCCTGGCGCTGCTGTGCATCGTGAAGAACGAGACGCCAGCCGACGCCGAGTTCTCGATCGAGGCGCGCGGCGCCGGGACGGGACGCATCGTGGCCGCCGGACGGACGGCCACGCTGCTCCTCGAAGCCGGTCCACTGCCCGCCGGGTCGTACCTGCTCGCCGCGATGGCGGTCGCCGACGGCAGGCCGGCGACGCTCGATGTTCCGGTCGAGTGCTCGGCAGCCGGGCGGCTCTCGGTGCGCATCTCCGACGAGGAGACGGGCGAGCGCGTCGCGGCGCGCGTGTACTGCGCCGACGCGCTCGCGCCGCTCGCGCCGGCCGGCACGGCGCTGCGGCGCGACCGCGACGGCAATGAATGGTTCCACGCCGACGGCGGCTTCGAGGCGATCGCCTCAGGGCGCGTGCGGCTGCGCGTGGTGCGCGGGATCGAGTACCAGCCGGCGGAGTTCGACGTCAACGTGCGCGCGGACGCCAACGAATCGGTCGATGTGCGGCTGCGGCGTTGGTCGCATATGGCCGTCGACGGCTGGCGCTCGGGCGACGTCCACGTGCATATGCATTACGGCGGCGAGCTGGCGATGACGCCGGCGGACGCCGCGCTCGCGCAGCGCGCTGAGGACGTGCACTTCATGCACATGATGGTCGCCAACTGCAACGACGGCGGCACGCTGATGGACGCCGAGCACTTCACCGGCGCGCCGCATGAGCTGAGCCACGGGGACCACATCCTGCGCTGGGGCGAGGAGTACCGGAACGCGCTCTACGGGCACATGTGCCTCGTCGGCATCCCGTCGCTGGTCGAGCCGGTGTTCACCGGGGTGCCGTTCAGCACGCACGATCACGACTGGCCGCCGAATGCGGCTATCGCGTCCTCAGCGCGCGAGATCGACGGCACGGTGACGTACGCGCACCCGCTGCTATACGGCGGCGGACTGGACCTCGACCGCGTGTTCGGCGAGCCGCGGAACGTCGAGGCGAAGGAGCTGCCCGTGGATGCCGCGCTCGGGCGCATCGATGCGGTGGACATTCTCTCGTACCCGGGCTCGAACGCGGCCGTCACGGAGTTGTGGTACCGGCTGCTCAACTGCGGGCTGAAGCTCGCGGCGACGGCCGGCACCGACGCGTTCATGAACGTCGTCGACTCGACCGAGCTGCTGGCGTTCGACACGCGGGCGTTCAGCAACCCGCCCGGCGGCCAGCGCGCGTTCGTGCGCATCGAGGGCGAATTCACGGGCGAGAGCTGGTGCGCGGGCGTCCGGCGCGGCGAGACGTTCGTGACCAACGGCCCGATGATCGACTTCAACGTGGACGGCGCGCGCATCGGCTCGGAGCTGCGCGTCGAGCGCGGCGCGACGGTGCGCATCGAAGCGTCGGCGGGCTCGTGGCTGCCCATGCAGCGACTGGAGATCGTGACGAACGGCGAAGTCGTGGCGTCCGCCGAGGCGACGTACGAAGGGCGGTTCGCACACGTCGAACATGAGCTGCGCATCGACGAGAGCTGCTGGATCGCCGCGCGCGTCGTCGGCGATGCGCACGAACTGGTGATGGACGAATCGCTGTACGCGCACACGAGCCCGATCTACGTGCTCGCGCACGGCGCACCGATCGCCCGGCCGGATGATGCCGCGTACTTCGTCGCATGGATCGACCGGCTCATAGAGACGGTGCGCGCGCACGGGCGGTTCGCTTCGGACGAGCAGCGCGAGGACGTGGTCGCGACGTTTCGGGAGGGGCAGCGGTACTACCGCGCGGCCGGCGGCGCGTAACGCCGCGACGAATGTTTCACGTGAAACATTGGGGCCCCGCGAGAGTGTGGGCGCAGCAAGGAGCGCCCCGATGGTCGAGAAATCGCGAGCTCGGGTGGGGCTACCTGGCGGCGATCCCCCGCGCGATGGCTTCGCCCATACGCTGCGTGGTGACGGTGGTGCCGCCGGCGCCTTCGATGTCGGGGGTGCGGAGACCGGCGGCGAGGGCCGCGCGCACGGCCGATTCGACGGCGGCGGCCTCGGCTTCGAGCTTGAACGACAGCCGCAGCATCATCGCGGCGCTGAGGATCATCGCGATCGGGTTCGCCTTGCCCTGACCGGCGATGTCCGGCGCCGAGCCGTGGATCGGCTCGTACATGCCGAAGCCGGCGGCGTTGAGGCTCGCCGAGCCGAGCATGCCGAGCGAGCCTGCGAGCACGCTCGCCTCATCGCTGAGGATGTCGCCGAAGATGTTGTTGGTGAGCACGACGTCAAACTGGCGCGGATTGACGACGATCTGCATCGATGCGTTGTCGACGTGCAGGTAGTCGTGCGTGACGTCCGGGTACGCGGGCGCGATGCGGGCGAACACGTCGCGCCAGAGCACCGAGCTGTTGAGCACGTTGGACTTGCCGACGAGCGTGACGTGATTGCGGCGGGTGCGCGCGACCTGGAAGGCGCCGTGGGTGATGCGCGCGATTTCGCTCTCGCTGTACGACTCGGTGTCCCAGACGGTGCGCTCGCCTTCGACGACGCGCTCGCCTCGCTCGCCGAAGTAGATGCCGCTCGTCAGCTCACGCACGATGAGCATGTCGGCGCCCTCGACGATCTCCGGCCGCAGCGGCGACAGCGCGACGACCTCCGGGTAGACGGAGACCGGACGCAGGTTCATGAAGAGGTCGAACTCGCGGCGCAGGCCGAGGATGGCCGTCTGCTCGATGCCGCTCCACTTCGGGCTGTGCAGCTCGCTCAGCGGGCCGCCGAACGGACCCTTGAGGATCGCGTCCGACGCACGGCAGCGGTCGATGGTCTCCTGCGGCAGGTGCTCGCCGTAGCGGTCCCACGCTTCGCCGCCCGCGTACGCCTCGACGTACTCGAACTCGTGCGAGAAGCGGCGTGCGACGGCATCGAGCGTCCGCAGCGCCTCTTCTGTGACCTCTGGGCCGATGCCGTCGCCCCGGAGGAGGGCGATCTTGAAGTGCATGGCTGAGAGTTTACAGTTGTCAGTTCACAGTTAACAGTTCACAGTGGACGCGCTGGCAGGCGTGAAGTTCGTCGGGCAGGAGAACGAAGATGGCATCCGTGAAAGTCGCGACGCTGAACCTGTTCAATCGGATGGGCGAGTGGGGGCTGCGGGCGCCGCTGGTGATCGACCAGCTCGAGGGGCTGGCGCCGGACGTGCTCGGGCTGCAGGAGGTCGACCTGGTGCTCGACCAGGGGATGTGGATCAGCCGGCAGATCAACAAGCGGGTCGGCCTCGCGCCGCACTATCGGATCAAGCACGCGACGAACCCCGATACGCGGGCGAGCTTCCACGCCATCGCGACGCTCGCGCGGCTGCCGTTCGGGGAGCACGAGATCCTGGACCTGATGTCCTTCGAGCGCGTCGCGCAGCGGATGGTGTTCCGCTGCGGCGAGCGGCCGTTCGTCTTCGTGAACACGCACCTGCACCATCCGCCAGAGGCGCAGCAGGAGCGCGTCGAGCAGATCGAGCGCATGCTCGCCTGGCTCGGGCGCGACACGCGCGGGCTGCCGACGGTGATCGTCGGCGACTTCAACGCCTACGCCGAGCCATCGGAACCGGCTGTGCAACTGATGAAATCGCGCTTCCGCTCGGCGTACGAGACCGCACACGGACGCGAGCCGGAGAAGACGTGGAGCACGCCGGTGAACACGTACGACGACTCGCCGCACGGCACGCTGGACTACATCTTCCTGAGCGAAGAGTGGCAGCTCGAGGACGCGGGGCTCGCCTTCGACCAGCCGGCGCCGCTCAACGAGAAGGTCTTCCCTTCTGACCACCTCGGGCTGTGGGCGAGGATCGGGCTGCGCGAGTAGCCGGTCAGCGGACGCCTGGCCAGTTTTATGCGACCTTAACAAATGCGGGTTCCGGCGGACGTTGCCGGGCGCCCGGGTATGTCGATACTGTGAACGTAACGCATCCACACGCGCATCCGACAAGGCATCCCACTTCGGTGAAGAACCCCCGTTCGTTGCTTTTTGACCGCTGGCCCCGGTTCGCGGCCCGCCACCCGTGGCGCGTCATCGTCGGGACGATCCTCGCCGTGGTGGCGCTCGCGGTCGTCTCGTTCGCGTTCAAGGGAACCTACGCCGATGCGTTCAGCCTTCCGAACACCGAATCGCAGCGGGCGCTGGACGTGCTCAAGTCGCGGTTCCCCGCACAGGCCGGCGACTCCGCGACCGTCGTCGTGCGGGCGCCGGCGGGGATCCAGGATCCGGCCGTGAAGGCGCACGTCGAGCAGCTCGTGGGGCAGCTAAAGGCGCTGCCCGACGTCACGATGGTCTCTGACCCCTACACGAGCCCCGGCTCGATCTCACCGACCGCGCCGATCGCGCGGATCACGGTCCAGTACGACGCGAAGACGCGCGACCTGCCGCACTCGAGCGTCGTAGCGCTGGCAAACCTTCGCGATCAGACATCAACAAGCGACTTCCAGGTCGAGGTCGGCGGGTCGGTCATCCGCGCGGCCGAGCAGGAGTCGCTGGGCAACGCTGAGCTCATCGGCGTGGCGGCGGCGGTGATCATCCTGCTGGTGGCATTCGGCTCCGTCGTCGCGATGGGGCTGCCGATCGTGACGGCGCTGCTGGCGCTCGGCACCGGGCTGCTGATGGTCGGTATCGGCGCGCGATTCGTGACGTTGCCGAGCTTCACGCCGGAGTTCGCCGCCATGATCGGGCTCGGTGTAGGCATCGACTACGCGCTGCTGACGGTCACCCGCTTCCGCGAGGGGCTCGCAGACGGAATGGACGTCGAAGACGCGATCGCGCTCTCGGCGACGACCGCCGGGCGAGCTGTGCTCTTCGCCGGCGGGACGGTCGTGATCGCGATGCTCGGGCTCTGGGCCGTGGGCATTCCGTTCGTCGCCTACGTGGGCACCGCGGCGGCCCTGATCGTGACGCTGGCGGTGGCGGTAACGCTGTTCGTGCAGCCGGCCATCCTGCGGCTCGCCGGCCGGCACATCGACCGCTGGCATGTGCCCGGCGTCGGCGCCGTTTCGAGCGAAGGAACGTCCGGGCTCGGCTACCAGCTGAGCCGGCTGATCCAGCGCGCGCCCGTGCTGACGCTGGTTCTCGCGCTCGGTCTGCTGCTCACACTCGCGCTGCCGGTGCTCCGCATCCAACTCGGGTCGTCGGACGCGGGCAACAATCCGGCGAGTTTCACATCGCGCCGAGCGTACGACCTGCTGTCGCAGGGCTTCGGGCCGGGATTCAACGGCGTCGTCCTCGTTGCGGTTGAGATCGACGACCCGGCCGCGGTGCCCTCGGTACAGGCGCTGCCGGCGGAGCTCAGCAAATTGAAGGGCGTGGCGGCGGTCGCGCCGGTGCAGTTCAACGCCGACCGGACGGCGGCGACGATCCCTGTCGTGCCGGCGACGTCGCCGCAGGCGGCCGCGACAAACGAGCTCGTGCACACGCTTCGCGACAACGTCTCGGAGGACTTGCAGGGCTCGGGCGCGAAGGCCTACGTCGGCGGTTCGACGGCGGCATTCATCGACATCGGCGACCGCATCGCGAGCCGCCTGCCGATCTTCTTCGCCGCGGTGATCGGGCTGAGCTTCCTGCTGCTGATGGCCGTGTTCCGGTCAGTGCTCGTGCCTCTGAAGGCAGCGCTGATGAACCTGCTTGCGATCGGCGCAGCGTACGGCGTGCTCGTCGCCATCTTCCAGTGGGGCTGGTTCGGCGGGCTGATCGGCGTGCGGCCGGGGCCGATCGAGTCGTTCCTGCCGATGTTCCTGTTCGCGATCCTCTTCGGGCTGTCGATGGACTACGAGGTGTTCCTCGTGAGCCGCATCCGCGAGGAGTACCTCGCGACGCGCGACTCGACGGACTCCGTCTCGCGCGGTCTGTCGCTGACGACGCGCCTGATCACGGCGGCGGCGGCGATCATGGTCGCGGTGTTCATCAGCTTCGCCTTCGGCGACAACCGGGTAATCAAGGAGTTCGGCATCGGCCTCGCAACGGCGATCTTCCTCGACGCGACGCTGGTGCGGCTCGTGCTGGTGCCGGCCTTTATGCAGCTTGCCGGCGACTGGAACTGGTGGTTCCCGCGCTGGCTGGACCGCGTCGTCCCGAAGATCAGCATCGAAGGCCACCACCTGGCGCCGCCGTCCATGTCCATGCCCGCGCCGATCCCGGTGCCAGTCGGCATCGCGACCGACGAGCGGCCGAGGACGCCCGCCGGACGGTAGCCCCCGCGGCCAGTCGCGTCACCGCGCCGGATTCGGGATACTGATCCAGACATGGCCTACCCCGCACCTTCGCCTGCGTCGCCGCCCGGCCGGTTCTCGGACTTGCGCACGCTCGACGTCCCGTGGACGGGGCGCGACGTCTTCACCGGCATCATCTGGTTCATCGCGATCTTCATCGCGGGGCAGATCGCGGTCGTGATCTTCGCCATCGCCGACGGATCGACGACGAGCGCGGGGACGTATGCGGCGGCGTTCGTGCTGGGCGCTGCGGTCGAGGTCGGGATCGGCATCGTCGCGTACGCGCTGTCAGCCGGGCGATACGGCGGCGGGCTGCGGCGGTTGGGCGTGCGGCCGCCGAATGGCACGACGTTCCTGTGGGCGGCGGCGGCGTTCGCGGGCGCGTTGGCCGTTTCGATCATCTACGGCGTGCTCATCCAGGTCTTCCACCTGGACCAGCTTCAGAGCAATTGCGCCGAGCAGATCCCGTCCGGGGTGCGCTCGACGCGCTGGCTGCTCGCGCTGGCGAGCCTGGTCGTGATCAGCTTCGCGCCGGTGTTCGAGGAGTTGTTCTTCCGCGGCTTCGTCTTCCCGGGGCTGGCGAAGGCGTGGGGCGTCGGCCTGGCGATCGTCGTGAGCGCGCTGCTGTTCTCGTCCGCGCACCTCGACTACAAGTCGTTCATCCCGATCGCGGGCGTCGGCATGGTGTTCGCCTTCAGCTACTGGCGGTCGGGTAACATCTTCTCCACCATGACCGCCCACTGCGCGTTCAACAGCACCTCGATCGCCTTCATCGCGGGCGGCAGCTGCGACTCGATCGCCGGCCACCCGGCGCTGTTCTACCTGGCCGACGCTGCCCTCTCGCTGAGCCGGGTGCACCTGTGAGCCGCATCGAGGCGACGTTCGCCCGCGCGAAGGCGGAGGGGCGGATCGCCTTCATGCCCTTCATGACCGTCGGCTACCCGGACTACGCGACCAGCGTCGCGTTGGTGCGGGGGATGGTGGACGCGGGCGCGGACGCCATCGAGCTGGGGATCCCGTTCAGCGACCCATTGGCGGACGGCCCGACCGTACAGAAGGCGTCGATGCGGGCGCTGGAGCAGGGCACCACGCCGAAGATGGCGATTGACGCCGTGCGCACATTACGTGAAGCCGGGGTTGAAGTGCCGCTGATCCTTATGGGATACTTCAACTCGCTCCTCGCCTATGGCGTGGAGCGCATGATCTCCGACGCGGCAGCCGCCGGCGCGGATGGGTTCATCGTGGTGGACCTGCCGCCGGAGGAGTCGGACGAGACGCTGGCGCTGTGCCGGAAGGCGGGGCTCGACCTCATCTATCTGGTGGCGCCGACCTCGGACGGCGAGCGGATCGCGGAGGTGACGCGCCGGGCCGGCGGGTTCATCTACTGCGTCGGCGTGGTGGGCGTGACGAGCGCGCGAGACCGCCTGGCGGACGATCTGCCGGCGTTCATCGCGCGGCTTCGGGCGAAGACGGACCTGCCGCTCGCGGTCGGGTTCGGCATCTCGAAGCGGGCGCACGTCGAGGCGCTGCAGGGGGTGGCCGATGCGGCGATCGTCGGCAGCGCGGTCATCGAAGTCGTGGAATCATCGCCTCGTGAAGAACGGGTGAAGAGAGTACGGGACTATGTTGAGGTGCTCACCGGCCGTACGGAGGCCAGCGTCTAAAGCCAGCGAAGGTTGGTCGCCGACCTCCGATGGCCGCGCTTATGCCTCCGCGGCCGGCGTCTTTGGACGCCGCTAAGCCGCTGCAGCGGGAGACGAGCGCGTCCGAAGGCAGCCGGGCCGGGAGTACGAACGAGGCGATGCGGCTGCGAGGGATCCGCGGGGCGACGACGGTCGACGTCAACACCCGGGAAGCGATCCTCGCGGCAACCGACGAACTCCTCAGAGCCATCATCGAAGCCAACGGCATCGAACGCGACGACGTCGCGAGCGTGTTCTTCAGTACCACGCCCGACCTCGACGCGGACTTCCCCGCAGTTGCGGCGCGCAATATCGGCTGGACGAAGGTCGCCCTGATGTGCGCGCACGAAATGGCGGTCCCCGGCAGCCTGCCGATGTGTTTGCGGATCCTGATGCACGTGAACACGTCGCGCACGCCGGATGAGATCGAATTCGTGTACCTGCGGGGGGCGAGGGTCCTTCGTCCGGATCTCGCACAGAGCCAGTAAGGACGCACCCCGGAAAAGTCCGGGCGGAGGAGAAGTCAGCGATGATGGTCATCATGAAACCGGGACACACCCCAGAGGAATTCGACGGCGTCATGCGACGCCTCGAGGAAGTAGGGCTCGCCGGTCACCCGATCGAGGGCGCCGAGCGCACGGTGATCGGGGTTGTCGGCATCGTCTACCCCGAGCTCGGCGACGACCTGGAGACGATGCCGGGCGTCGACAGCACCGTCCGCATCAGCGCCCCGTACAAGCTGTGCAGCCGCGAGTTCAAACCGATGAACACGATCGTCGACGTCAACGGCGTGAAGATCGGCGATGGCACCGTCACCGTGATCGCCGGGCCGTGCGCGATTGAGAACGAAGAACAGCTCATGTCCACGGCGCGCGCGGCGAAGGCGTGCGGCGCTTCGATGCTGCGCGGCGGCGCGTTCAAGCCGCGGACATCGCCGTACAGCTTCCGCGGCCTCGAGGAGCAGGGGCTCAAGCTGCTTGCGCAGGCACGGGAGGAGACGGGGCTGCCCGTCGTCACCGAGGTCATGTCCGAGGCGACGGTCGAGATCATCGCGCGCTATGCCGATGTGCTCCAGATCGGCACACGCAACGCGCAGAACTTCTTCCTGCTGGAGGAGGTGGCGAAGGTCGGGAAGCCGGTGCTGCTGAAGCGCGGCATGTCGTCCTCGATCCACGACTGGCTGCTGGCGGCGGAGTACATCCTGGCGAAGGGCAACCGGAACGTCATTTTGTGCGAGCGCGGGATTCGCACCTTCGAGACGGCGACGCGGAACACGATGGACATCAATGCGATCCCGCTCGTCAAGGAGCTGAGCCATCTGCCGATCGTCGCGGATCCGAGCCACGGCACCGGCAAGGTGCACCTCGTCGAGCCGGTGAGCCTGGGGATGGTGGCGGCGGGCGCTGACGGCCTGATCCTCGAAGTGCACCCAAGCCCCGACCACGCGCTGAGCGATGGCGCGCAGTCGCTGACGTTCGAGGGGCTGCAGCGGCTGATGGACCACGTGTCGCAGGTCGCGCACGCGGTCGACAAGCAGATGGAGCGCGACGCGGCCGCGGCCGCCGTGTAGGCGCGCGAGCGGGCAACACGGAGAGAGGGCGGCCGGCGGGCCGCCCTCTCTCGTTTTAGGCCGAAGGCCAGCGAGATTACGCCGCTTACCGTTGCGGGCGATGCGACGGTGCGTGCTCGCGCGGCACGCCATTGTCGTCGAGGTCGAGGATCTGGCGTGCCCGCGCGACATCGGCGAAGCGGACGAGCAGCTCGTACTCGCCGGCCCAGTTCAGATAGCCGCGGTTCAGCGGACTGACATCGCGCAGGTCCGCCCACAACCCCTCAGCGTTGAGCTTCGACACCCAGAGCTCACCGACCGCCTCGCCCTCGGGGTAGCCGAGCGCCACCGGGTCGTTTGGCTTCGGTTCCCGCCGCGGGCGGCGTGAGGAAGTCGAGCAGGCGCTTGACGATGCTCATTGCCGCTCCCCTGCTCGTGTCAGCGCGCGCCGCGCTCGTCCGACTCCTCGTCGAGGCCGAGCGTCTCGCGCGCGCGGCGCAGGTCCTTGCGCAGCACCCAGAGCTCGTACGCCCACGACGGGCCCCAGCCGCCGCCGTCGACGCCGACCGCGTCGCGGTTCTTCACCATCGACCGGATGCCGTCGTCCTCGAGGATGCCCTGGAGCATGCGGGCTTCCGGCTCGCCCTGCGGCCGGCAGAGCAGCGCGAGGGAATCGGGCGACGGGAGGCGCTTCGGCGCGCCGTCAGCGTCACCCGAGGACGGGGCAAGAAAGTCGAGGAGGCGGGAGATGAGGCTCATGGTGGTGACCCTGCCGCGGAGGATGATGGCGGAGGGGGAGGGATTCGAACCCTCGATCCCGGTTTCCCGAGATAAGCGCTTAGCAGGCGCCCGCACTAGGCCACTATGCGACCCCTCCGGAGCAGTGCAGTTTAGCAGGTGGTCGTTGGTCGGTAGTCGTTGATCCCTGGGGCTGGGCCCGGGCGAATGTGCCGCCTAGGGCATCTCACGGCTGCGGCGACGATCGGCCCCTCACGACCAACGACCAACGACCAATGACCGGCACACCTAGGTTCCCTACGGAAATTAGGGGGTCTCCCCTACGGTTTGTGAGGGGAAACCCTTATGTGCGCGGATCGGCAACGCGGGGATAATCCGCCGCGTTGGATACACGGAGGTAACACATGACCCAGGCGACGACCGAAGCGTGCGTACACCACTGGGTGCTCGGGACGCCGGAGGAGGAAGTGGTCCGGGGCCGCTGCAAGCGTTGCGGCGCCACCCGGGAGTACCCGGCGGCAATGGAGCTGGCCGTGAAGCCGCCGGTCGAGGAGGAGGCGCCGCCGCCAGCCTTGCTCGTCGAGATCGAGGCGACGCCGAGCCTGGTGGCGGCCAGCGCGTAATATTCTGCAGACTCCCTTAAGAAACCCCTAGGGGTTTCGGGGTTTGAACGAAGCAAGGATGGGCCCCTGCCGGGGCGCTGAAGCAGGATGGAGGGATCCAGGATGATCGGTGGTAACGCCCCACGAGCCCACGCAGCACGGATCAAGGTGCTCATCGTCGATGACCACGCGGTGCTGCGCCAGGCGCTCAAGCTGCTCCTCGAAGCGCAGAACGAGGTGGACGTCGTCGGCGACGCCGGGAACGGCCGCGAGGCGCTTGACGCGGTCGAGAAGCTGCACCCGGACGTCGTCGTGATGGACATGGTGATGCCGGGCCTGAATGGCCTCGAAGCGACGCGGCAGATCCGCCGCCGCTCGCCGAAATCGAAGGTGCTCATCCTCACCGGCTACATGGAAGACGAGCAGATTTTGGCGGCGCTACGGGCCGGCGCCAGCGGCTACGTCGTCAAGAAGTCCGACGTGCAGGAGCTGCTGCTGGGCATCCAGTCGGTGCACCGCGGGAACACGTACTTCAGCTCTTCGATCAGCGACGGCGACGCCGTGCAGGACTACCTGTGGCAGGCGAAGAAGCCGGAAGCGAAGACCGGCTTCGACCTGCTGACGAGCCGCGAGCGCGAAGTGCTGCAGTTGATCGCCGAGGGGTACTCGAACCAGCGCATCGCCGGCGAGCTGTTCATCAGCGTGAAGACCGTAGAGGCGCACAAGGCGCACATCATGTCGAAGCTGCACGCGCAGAACCGGACGGACCTGATCCGCTACGCGATCCGCAAGGGCATCGTCGGGCTGGACAGCGGGCCGGAGCTGGGCACCGAAGAGACGGCGGTGTCCTGATGGCGAAGGCGGCGGCGAGGACACGGACGGCGAAGGACGTGCGGGCGATGATTCCCGAGATCAACCGGGCGCGACCGGAACAACTCAAGGACGGATACCTGGCGCGCCTGCGGAGGCTGCTCCGCCTGCGCCGCGACCACTACGACGAGCTGAACGACGCGGGCCTGCGCCTGCTCGACCGGTCGATCTTCGCGGCCTACTGCGACTGTCTGGACATCGGCCAGGGCGACGCGGCACGCGGGGTGCTGAAGGACGTGCGGCTGACGGTCGTGCTGTCGGAGCGGAGGAGGGCGTAGGGGGCGGTTCACAGTTCACAGTTTTTGGGAGCGCACTTTGTGCGCTCTCTTCATCTCTGGCGAGAACCGAGAACCTCACAGGGTTTTCGGTCTGCGTCTTGGGCCGGGCGCGGCTAAAGCTACGCCGCTACTTCTTCAGGACGCCAGTGGGCGCCGACTCAGCACGCTGGTAGAACCAGGGAACCTAGAACCTAGGGTCTCGCTGTGCGAGGCTTTCGGCGCGGCACGTGTCATGGTGCCGGCCTGGAGGACAGCAGCGATGGAGTTCGAGCAGATCTTATACGAGAAGGACGGCGGCGTTGCGACGATCACGCTGAACCGCCCGGAGCGCATGAACGCGTTCACCGACGTGATGATCCGCGAGTGGGCGCAGGCGATCGAGGACGCCCGCACCGACCGCGAGGTGCGGGTCGTGATCGTAACCGGGGCCGGGCGCGGGTTTTGCGCCGGGGCGGACCTGCGCGGCGGCTCCGGGGTCGCCGAGACCGCACGCGCAGATCGTGCGCCGTCCGCGGCCGACCGTCGCAACTGGCTCCGGGACGGCGTGCACGCAGTGCCGCGCGCGGTGGCGCTGCTCGACAAGCCGTACATTGCCGCCGTGAACGGGGCTGCCGTGGGCGCCGGCATGGACATGGCGTCGATGGCGGACATCCGGATCGCCTCCGACCGGGCGCGTTTCGCGATGTCGTACGTGAAGGTCGGGCTCGTGCCGGGCGACGGCGGCTGTTACTTCCTGCCACGCATCGTCGGCCTGTCGAAGGCGCTGGAGCTGATCTGGACCGGCGACTTCCTCGACGCGGCGGAGGCCCTGCGCGTCGGGTACGTCTCGAAGGTGGTGCCTGCCGACGACCTGATGGCGGAGGCGACGACGCTCGCACGCAAGCTCGCGGAAGGCCCGGCGGTCGCGATGCAGCTCGCGAAGCGGCTCGTCTACCGCGGCCTCGAGGGCGCGAGCTGGCAGGAAGCGCTCGAGCAGGCGAACACGGCGATGGCGATCGCGCAGACAACCGAGGACGCGCGCGAGGGTCCGCGCGCTTTCGCCGAGAGCCGCGCGCCGAAGTTCATCGGACGCTGAGCGCGGGCCGCCGCAAACGTCATGTGACAGGCCGCTCTCAACGAAGCGCCCGCCCTCCGGCGCGCGGTGGATCCGTCCTGGAAAAGAACAGACGGCGCCTCATGGGGGCGCCGCCTGCTGTTTACGCCGGATTGCGCTAGTTGAACGTCTGGATGGCGATGAGGCCGGTTGAGACCCACTGGTGGGCGGACGTGGGGTCGCCCTTGTTGCCGAACCAGAGCCAGGCGCGGATCTGGACCGGCCCCACGGGCACATTCCTGGCGACCATGAAGATGTCCTCGGGCTCGGTGGTCGGCAACGTCGCGGTGCCGACGTTACCGTTGGCGTCCTGTTCGACGATCTCGTCGCTCTGGACATAGGTGATGTTGCCGGACTGGTCGTAGACGGCGGCGCAGCCCTGCACGCCGGCCAGCGGCGCGGTGCCCTGGTTCCGCGCGCGGAAGATCAGCACGACGTCCTTGCTGGTAATGCCCAATCCCGGGATCGGCGGGAGGTTGGGGAATCTGCCCGCCTCCGACAGCAACAAGACCACGTTCGATGAAGGCAGCGGCGATGGCAGCGTAATGCCGGATGCCGGGCGGACGTCGAACTTCGTCCAAGGCGGCAGGTTCGGGTTGTCGAAGCGGATATCGAAGGCGATCTCGCTGTGCGGCTGGCTGTCGGGCGGGCAGGTCGGCGCCGTCTTCTGGGCGACGACGTTGCCGTTGGCGTCGAACAGCGTGCCCTGGAGCATCATCTTCGTGGCCTGGATGTCGGTGTCATTCACCATCTGGCCGGTGATGTGCGTGTAGCCGTCTGCGTCGACGTACGTGTGCGTACGTTCAATGCAGCGCGCGCCGAGGCAGAGTACGGCTAATACGATCAGGCTGAGGACGAGTGTCGCGCGCCTGAAGACGGAACGACGGATCGTGGGAAATTTATACATGTGATGCTCCCCCATACTCATTGGGATTTCGCTATGCTACGCCCCAATCACGGGCAGCGACAAGTTCTTACGGAAGAAAATTCGATGTCAAAACTCCAACTCTTGACACTCTTCGTGGTCGTGTTGCCCGTTGCCTTGCTGACGAGTTACCCCTCTGCTTCGCGGCAGAACGACGCGGTGGTGCTCTCGGCGTCTGTTTCGCAGGGCCAGAGCGTCGGCGCTGTCGCCGCAGGTGCGCGTGCAGCCGGCTTCGACGTCACGGCGACGTACGCTGACATCCATGCGTTCGAGGTCCGTGCGACAGCCGGCGACGCATCGGCGATCGGCCGCCTCCAGCATGTACAGGGCGTGCGCTTCGCCGAGCAGGTGCGCAGCGTGACCACCGCCGATTTCCCTTCGGACACGCTCTACGGGCAAGAGAGCCAGTACCTGCAGGAGATCGGCGCGCCGTCGGCGTGGAACATCACGCAGGGGCAGCCGAACATCGTCGTCGCCGTGATCGATACGGGTGTCGATGTCCAACACAGCGACCTGAAGGCGAACATGTGGGTCAACACGCGCGAGGTGGCCAACAACGGGCGCGACGACGACGGCAACGGCTGCACGGACGACGTCAACGGCTGCTCGTTCGTGAGCGATAGCTCGCCGGGGTGCCAGAACGTCTCGAACGGCTACGTGAACGACGACATCGGCCACGGGACGTTCGTCTCCAGCGTGCTCGCGGGGGCGGCCAACGGGACGGGCGTCGTCGGCGTGGCGCGCAACGTGCGGATCATGGCGGTGAAGGTGCTCGACTGCCACGGGGCGGGCGACACCGTCGCGACGGCGCGGGGCGTGACGTACGCGGTGCAGAACGGCGCCAGGGTCATCAACATGAGCCTCGGCGGGCTGGACCAGTCGCAGATCCTCGAGGACGCAATCAACGACGCCGTCGCACATGGAGTCGTCGTCGTGGCGGCCGCGGGGAACGACGGCACGAGCCAGATCGCTTTCCCCGCAAGGCTGCCGAACGTGATCTCCGTCGGCGCCACCCGCATCGATGGCTCGACGCGCGCGGTGTTCTCGGACTGGGGGCCGCAGGTCGATGTCGTCGCGGCGGGCGAGAACATCGTCGGCGCAGTGCCCGCCTCGCGCTGCGACTACCTGTTCGATTGCCTGCCGGAAGGGCCTTGGGCGCTATCGAGCGGCACGTCGTTCTCG
This sequence comes from Dehalococcoidia bacterium, assembly GCA_036278595.1. Lineage (GTDB taxonomy): Bacteria > Chloroflexota > Dehalococcoidia > DSTF01 > JACRBR01 > JADMII01. Next base: position 5,328 of record DASUKS010000074.1, on the reverse strand, counting down.
ACGCCGCAGGTGGCGGGGCTGGCGGCGCTGATGCTGTCGCTGAACCCGGGGCTGAACCCATCGCAGGTCAGGAGCATCATCGACAACAGCGCAACGGCACTGGCGGCCGCCGGGCAGCCGGAGTGGGCGGGCAACGGACGCGCCAACATGCTCGCGGCGCTGCAGTCGGTGCAGGGCAACCGCCCGCCCGGGGATCCATGCACGGTGGCGTCGGTGGTCGATGGCGATACGTTCACGTGCAGCAGCGGGCTGACGGTGCGCATGCTTGGCATCACGGCGCCGGCGGTCGGTCAGTGCGGCGGCGACTGGGCGAAGGCGGCGCTCGCCAACATCTTTCTGACGCCCGGCCGGATCGTGTACCTGCGGTACGACGTCGGCCGGACGGCCGCCGGCGCGACGCTGGCGGCGCCGCTCTGGCGGGGGGCCGACGGCAACGACTACAACCTCTCGATCGTGATGGCGTTCGTCGGGCTGGCGCACGCGACACCCGTCGGCACGGGAAACTTCCTGTATCAGCAGTGGGCTTCCGACTCCGAGCACTGGGCTTCGACGGCGCAGTGGAACATGTGGGCGCCCGCCAAGCCGTTCCGGGCCGGTTGCTGAGACGAGGGGCCCGGCGCGGGGTCACGGCCTCCCGACGACCGCACCGCGCGACGTCCGCCTGTCGAGCTTGACGTATCAGGCGGCGGCGATCAGGCTGTCGGTCGCATGAGCGATGAGCAGATCGCCGGGCGCACGCACGCCGGCTTCGATCCGACGGCGGCACCGAGCCTACAACACATCCGCGACCGGATGAGCGGCTACGCGCCGCGCTACATCGACGACGCGGGCGAGCTGCCGCGCGCGGCCGTGCTGCTGCCGCTCTACGAGAACGCGGGGGTGACGCACGTGCTGTTCACGAAGCGCTCCGAGCTGGTCGAGCACCACAAGGGGCAGATCAGCTTCCCCGGCGGTGGGTACGACGCCGAGGACAACGACCTCCGCGCGACGGCGGTGCGCGAGACGTGGGAGGAGATCGGCGTCGCGCGCGAGCACGTCGAGATCTTCGGCGAGCTTGACGAGATGGTCACCGTGTCGGACTTCCTCGTGCGACCGTTCGTCGGCGTGATCACGGAGCCCGGGCCGTACCCGTTCGTCCACAGCGAGATCGAGGTTGCGGAGATCCTCGAAGTGCCGCTGGCGCACCTGCGTGACGCCGTCAACGTCGTCCAGGAAGAGCGCGTGTACCAGGGCCGCAGCATGACGATGTACTCCTACCGATTCGGCGATCACCTGATCTGGGGCGCCACGGCGCGCATCCTTCATCAGTTCCTGGAGCTGCTGTAGTCCTGCGCGCGCCGGCGTTCGACGCGCGCCGCGTGCAGTGGGAAGACGACAGCGAAGCCGATCGCCCATGCCGCGACGACGAGCGTCACGACCGGCCAGCCGAGGAGCGCCCATCCCCACGCGACCATCAGCGCGCCCATCACCTCGACGGCGTACAGCGGCCAGACGCACTGCGACCACGTGCGGCGAATCATCAGCAGCGGTGGCTCGAGCAGCAGGTAACCGATGATCAGCATCGGGATCGCCATACGCTCACCGTAGCAGCGCGGCCGCGGCATCAGTGTCACCCGACCGGCTGACGCCGGCCGCGGATCTCGATCAATGTGGCTCGTCTGCGTCGAACACGACTTCGACGACGCAGGGTTCGGTGGCGTGGACGCGGATCTGGCGGCGGCTCCGGGGCGGCATCTGGTCGAGCAACACCTCCGGGTCGATGTCGGTCAGGCGCAGGTGCGCGTCGCGCCAGTGCCCGAGATGGATGACGCGCATCGCGCCGCCCTGAGTCAGTGCCTCGTTGACGAAGTCCGTATCCCTGCCGTGCGGCGCGATGATGATGATCTTGCCATCGCCGCCGAGATAGCCGACGACGCGCCAGCGGGGTTCGTCGGTGCGCGTATCGCGCGTCTCGATCGTCGTCTCGTAACGCGTGGGGTAACGCGGGAAGGGCCAGGCGGCCACAAGAAGCAGCTTCGAGAACGCGTCGCCGATCGATTGTCGAAATGCGGTCATGCCTTTATCGTACGCGCGCACCACGCCCGCGCCGCATCACGCGGGCCGCCCCGGCCGTAAACGCGACGGATCAGGCATGGTTCACGGAACTGCAACGTCTGTCCACCGTGGATCGCCACGCCTGTTAGGGCCGGCGGGCGAGAGTGAAGAGAGCGGAAGGAGACACCAGATGATCGACAAGTGGAGCGTGCTGGACGGATGTGACATCGAGGCGACCGACGGCAAGATGGGCGCCGTCACGGACTTCTTCTTCGACACCCACGAGTGGGTGGTGCGCTACTTCGTCGTCGATGCCGGTAGCTGGCTGCAGCAACGTCGCGTACTCGTCTCGCCAGAATCGGTGACCGAACCGCGAATCGACGGCGACTGCGGTTTGCGTGTGAACATCACGAAGGCGCAGGTGCGAAACAGCCCCCCGCTCGATACGAACCTGCCGTTCGACCCGCAGCAGGAGGTGGCGTACCGCGAGTACTTCGCCTGGCCGGGATACTGGCCTGTCGGGCTGTTCACACCGGCGGGCGTCGGCGTCGCACCCGGGCCGATGGCGCCGGACCTCGCGCGGCACCCGGAGAACATGCAGAAGGCGCGGAACCAGGCCGAGCAGATGCGGCTGCGCGGCGGCGACGAGGTCAAGGGCTACAGCATCGCCACGCGCGACGGGGACATCGGGGCGGTGGACGACTATTTGCTCGACGAGGACGGATGGGTTGTCCGCTATTTGGTGGTCGATACGAAGCGGTGGCTGCCGGGGAAGCTCGTGCTCGTCGCGCCGACGTGGATCGAGTCGGTCGACTGGTCGGACCGCAAGGTCGTCGTCGACCTGACCGAGGAGCAGCTGAAGACCGCGCCGGAGTACGACAAGGACGTGGGCCTCACGGTCGACTACGAGCGCGCGTTGATGACGCACTACGGGCGCCACTGATCGTCGCCGGACGCGCCTGTATACTTCGCGCATGACGCGCGTCGGGATCCTCAACGTCACGGGCTACGCGGGGAGCGAACTCGCGCGGCTGCTGCACGCGCATCCGGACGTCGAGCTGACGGCCGTCACGGGCCGCAGCGCGGCGGGGAAGCGGCTGCCGGAGGTGTTCCCGCACCTGTGGCAGGTGGATCTGCCGATCACGGAGTCGCTCGACGATGCGGCGGTGGACGTCGTGATGTCGGCGCTGCCGCACGCCGCAGCGGCGGAACAGCTGCTGCCGTACATCGAGCGCGGGGTGCCGGTGATCGACATGAGCGCGGACTTCAGGTTGAAGCGCGTCGACGAGTACGAGGCCTACTACAAGGTCACCCACCCGGCGCCGCAGCTGCTCCAGCAGGCGGTGTTCGGGCTTCCCGAGCTGCATCGCGACGAGCTCCGGCGCGCGAAGCTGATCGCCGCGCCCGGTTGCCACTCGACGGGCGTCATCCTGGCGCTCGCGCCGGCCTTCGCCGCCGGGATCATCGAGCCGGACGTGATCGCCGATACGAAGACCGGGCTCTCAGGCGCCGGACGCGGGCTGGCGCTGCCCGTGCACTTCTCGGAGGCGGACGAGAACGTGGCGCCGTACGGGCTCGACGGCCACCGGCACCTGCCGGAGATGACGCAGGAGCTGGGCGCGCTCGCCGAAGCGCCAGCGCCGGACATCACCTTCGTCCCCCACTACATCCCGATGACGCGCGGCATCCTGAGCACGTGCTACGCCCGTGCGCGGGGGCCGCTCGCCGACATCGCGCCGGTGGCGGCGCGCGCGGAGCTGATGCGCACGTACCGCGAGTTCTACGCGGACGCGCCGTTCGTGCACGTCTCGGACGGCGCACCTTCGACGAAGCACGTCGCCGGCACCAACTACGCGATTGTCCACCCGAGCATCGACCTGCGCACCGGGCGCGTGGTGGTCGCGTGCGCGATCGACAACCTCGGCAAGGGGGCAGCCGGTGCGGCGGTGCAGTGCCTCAACCTGATGCTCGGGCTCCCCGAGACCACGGGGCTGCAGCAAACGGCGTTGTTCCCGTAGTGCAGACATCGCGCGCCGGTTCGCAGGCGGAGTTCATCGAAGGCGGCGGCGTGACGAGCCCGGCAGGCTTCAGCGCCGGCGCCGTCTATGCCGGCATCAAGACCGCCGGCGAGGGCAAGCTCGACGTCGCGCTGCTGGCGTCGGACCGCCCGTGCGTCGCCGCGGCGATGTTCACGCAGAGTGCGGTCAGGGGCGCGCCGGTGATCCTCTCGCAGGAGCACGTCGCCGACGGCCGGGCGCAGGCGATCGTGGTGAACGCCGGCATCTCGAACGTGGCGATGGGTGCGACCGGCATGGCGAACGCGCGCGAGATGTGCGAGCTGGCGGCAGCGAAGCTGGGCATCGCGGCGACGGACGTACTCGTGGGGAGCACGGGTGTCATCGGGCAGCCGCTACCGGTGGAGAAGATCCGCGACGGCATCGGCCGCATCGCGCTGTCTCCGGACGGCGGCGCGGAGTTCGCGCGAGCCATCATTACGACAGACACGCGACCGAAGTCGGCGGCGGTGCGCTTCGCCGCGAACGGCCGCCAGTACACGATCGGCGCGGCGGCGAAGGGCTCGGGGATGATCCACCCCGACATGGCAACGATGTTCTGCTTCCTCACGACGGACGCGCCGGTCGATCGCGCATTCCTCTCGCACGCGCTCACGAGCGCGGTCGACGACTCGCTGAACATGATCAGCGTCGACAACGACACGAGCACCAGCGACACGACGGCGATCCTGGCGAACGGCGCCGGCGGCGGCGATCAGATCGACGCCGGGCACCCGGACGCGAGCGCGTTCGCCGGCGCGCTGCGCGACATCTGCGTCGTCATCGCGCGCATGCTCGCCCGCGACGGGGAGGGGGCGGAGAAGATCATCGAGATCGCGGTCGAGGGCGCGGCGACGCTCGCGGAGGCCCGGGCAGCCGCGCGCACGATCAGCGCCTCACCTCTCGTGAAGGCGGCGGTGCATGGCAACGACCCGAACTGGGGGCGGATCCTCATGGCCGTGGGACGCAGCGGGGCGCGCATCGACCTCGACCGGGCGCGCATCTCGCTCGGCGCCGTGCGCGTCTACGACGGCGCGCCGGTGGCCTACGACAAGGAGGCGGCGGCCGACGCGCTGCGCGGCGAGGAGGTGCTGCTTCGGCTGGACCTCGGCTGCGGCGGCGAGTCGGCGACGGCGTGGGGCTGCGACCTGACGCCGGAGTACGTGCACATCAACAGTGACTACACCACCTGACACCCCACGCCCGGCCGTCGTCAAGATCGGCGGCTCGACGCTCGGCG
>DASUKS010000073.1:0-4108 GCA_036278595.1 Dehalococcoidia bacterium | reverse complement strand
TCCTGGGACCGGCGGCGGCGCTGGGCGATGCGCAGGCGCACGGTCGCGCGGCGCATCGCCGCCTGCGCGGTCGCGAGATCGACGTCCTCGTGGCGGCCGGCGAGCGCCGTCTCGGCCCGACGGCGCGCCTCCTCCGCGCGGGAGATGTCGATCTCCTCGGCGCGCTCCGCCGAGTCGGCCAGGACCATCACGCGCGTCGGGCCGGCCTCGAGGAAGCCGCCGCCGACGGCGATGACTTCCTCGCTGTTCCCCTTCTTGATGCGCAACTCGCCCGGCGCGAGCGTCGTCACCAGCGGCGCGTGTCGCGGCAGGATGCCGAGTTCGCCCTCCGACCCCGGCGCGACCACCATGTCGACGTCGTCCTCGGACAACAGTTGCCGCTCGCCCGTCACGACCTCGACGTGCAGCTTCGCCATCGCTCACTCCGCTCGCTTCAGTGGTGAGCGATGAGCGATGAGCGGTGAGTGAGTCGTCAGCAGTCAGCCATCAGCGATCGAGAGTCCGGCCGATGGCTGACTGCTGATCGCTGACTGCCGATTGCCACTCATCGCTCATCGCTCATCGCTCACCACTACCCCCGCATCTGATTGGCCTTCTCGACCGCGTGCTCGATCGTGCCGACCATGTAGAACGCCTGCTCCGGCAGGTCGTCGTGCTTGCCCTCGAGGATCTCGGCGAAGCCGCGCACCGTCTCCTCGCGCGGGACGTACTGCCCCGGCGTGCCGGTGAACTGCTCGGCCACGAACATCGGCTGCGAGAGGAAGCGCTCGATGCGCCGCGCGCGCGCGACGATCAGCTTGTCCTCGTCGCTCAACTCCTCGATGCCGAGGATGGCGATGATGCTCTCCAGATCCTTGTAGCGTTGGAGGACCCGCTTGACCTCCTGCGCCACCCCGTAGTGCTCCTCGCCGACGATGCTCGGCGTGAGGATGCGCGAGGTCGAGGCCAGCGGGTCGACCGCCGGGAAGATCGCGCGCTCGGCGATGGCGCGCTCCAGCGAGATCGTCGCGTCGAGGTGCGCGAAGGTCGTCGCTGGCGCCGGGTCGGTGTAGTCGTCGGCGGGGACGTAGACCGCCTGCACCGAGGTGATCGAGCCGCGCGTCGTCGAGGTGATCCGCTCCTGGAGTTGGCCCATCTCGGTCGCCAGGGTCGGCTGGTAGCCGACGGCGCTGGGCATGCGCCCGAGGAGCGCCGAGACCTCGGAGCCGGCCTGCACGAAGCGGAAGATGTTGTCGATGAAGAGGAGCACGTCGCGCCCCTCGTCGCGGAAGTACTCGGCCATCGTCAGGCCGGTCAGGCCGACGCGCAGCCTGGCGCCGGGCGGCTCGTTCATCTGCCCGTAGACGAGCACCGTCTTGGCGACGACGCCCGACTCGTGCATCTCCCCCCAGAGCTGTGTCCCCTCGCGCGTCCGCTCGCCCACGCCGGCGAAGACGGAGTAGCCGCCGTGCTCCGCGGCGATGTTGCGGATCAGCTCCTGGATGATGACCGTCTTGCCGACGCCCGCGCCGCCGAAGACGCCGGTCTTGCCGCCCTTGGTGAACGGCGCGATCAGGTCGATGACCTTCATCCCGGTCTCGAACATCTCGACCTGCGTCGACTGCTCCTCGAAGCTCGGCGCGGGGCGATGGATCGGGTAGTAGGTCTCCGCCTCGAACGGCCCCTGCTGGTCCACCGTCTGCCCGGTGACGTTGAAGATGCGCCCCAGCGTCGGCGGGCCGACCGGCACGCGGATCGGCCCGCCGGTGTCGGTGGCGTCCATGCCGCGCACCAGGCCGTCGGTGGTGGACATCGCCACGCAGCGGACCACGTCGTTGCCGAGGTGCTGCTGCGCCTCCAGTACCAGCCGCCCGCCGTCCTTGAGCGGCACGTTGATGGCGTTGTAGATCTCCGGCAGCCGGTCGGTCGGGAACTCGACGTCGACCACCGGCCCGGTGATCTGCACGATCTTGCCCGTCGCGCCCTGCGTCGTCGTGGTGGCCATGTACTCCCCTATCTAGTGCTGAGCGATGAGCGCTGAGCGATGAGGGGTCCGGGCCTCGTCCTCCTCAGCACTCATCGCTCAGCACTCAGCACTCAGCACCCGCTCGTCACTAGCCGCGCAGCGCGTTCGCGCCCGCGGAGATCTCGCTCAGCTCGCGCGTGATCTGCGCCTGGCGCGCCTTGTTCATCTCCAGCGTCAAGTCCGAGACCAGATCCCGCGCGTTGTCGGTGGCGTTGCGCATCGCGACCATCTGCGCGCTGTAGAAGGACGCCACGTTCTCCAGGATCGCGCGATAGACCTGCTGGTCGACGTAGCGTGGTAGGAGGCTGTTGAGCACCCCCTCCGGGCTCGGCTCGAAGATGAAGTCGCCCACCGGCGCCCCCCCCTCGGTCGGCGGATCGACCGGGAGGAGCTGCTGCAACTCCGGCCGCTGCGACAGTGTGTTGATGAAGCGCGTGTAGACCAATTGCACGGTGTCGACCCGGCCGGCGACGAAGTCGTCCACCGCGACCTGCGCGATCGCCGCGACCTGGTCGAGCGTCGGGTAGTCGCCCAGGGCGGTGAACTCGGCCACCACCTCGGTCCCGTGGCGGACCATGAAGTCGCGCCCCTTCTTGCCGACGGCGATCACCGAGACCGGCACCCCCGCCTCGTCGAGGATGTAGCGCGAGGCGCGGCGGATGATGTTCGAGTTCAGCGCGCCGCACAGGCCGCGGTCCGGCGTGATCAACACCATCGCGGCGCGCTGCACGGGCCGCTGGTCGAGGAGCGGGAAGCTGGTCTCCTCGCCCGCGTGCGCGGCGCCGCTGAGGCTGGCGATCACGGAGGCGATCTTCTCGGAGTAGGGGCGCGTCGCCACGACGCGCTGCTCGGCGCGCCGCATCTTCGACGCGGCGACCATCTCCATCGCGCGCGTGATCTGCGCGATGTTGCGCACGCTGCGGATGCGCCGCCGGATCTCACGCGAGCTGGCCATCAGTCCTCCAGCGATGAGCGATGAGCGATGAGCGATGAGTGACGGATGCGGGACTGCTGCCTAGCGGCTTGATAATGGCGAGGCTCCTCACCCGCGTCCTCTCATCGCTCATCGCTCAGCACTCGCTCGTCACTTGCCGAAGCCGGCGCTCCGGTTGTACTCCTTGAGCGCGTCGCCCAGCCCGCTGGTCAGTTCGGGGCTCAGCGCCTTCTGCTCGCGGATGCCGTTGAGGATGTCCGCGTGCGAGACGTTCATGAAGTCGAGGAAGCCGTCCTGGTACTCGCGCACGCGATCGACCGGCACGGCGTCGAGGTAACCGTTGTTGACCGCGTAGATGATCGCGACCTGCTGCTCGACCGGCATCGGCTGGTACTGCGGCTGCTTGAGGATCTCCTGCACCCGCAGGCCGCGGTCGAGCTGGGCGCGCGTCGCCGCGTCGAGGTCGGAGCCGAACTGCGCGAAGGCCGCCAGGTCGCGGAACTGCGACATGTCCAGCTTCATGCGCCCGGCGACCGTCTTCATCGCCTTGATCTGCGCGTCGCCGCCGACGCGGCTGACCGACAGGCCGGTGTTGATCGCCGGGCGGATGCCGGCGTTGAAGAGGTCGGTCTCCAGGTAGATCTGCCCGTCGGTGATCGAGATCACGTTGGTCGGGATGTAGGCCGACACGTCGTTGGCCTGCGTCTCGATGATCGGCAGCGCCGTCAGGCTGCCGCCGCCGCGCGCTTCGCTGAGGCGCGCCGCGCGCTCCAGGAGGCGCGAGTGCAGGTAGAAGACGTCGCCCGGATAGGCCTCGCGGCCGGGCGGGCGCCGCAGCAGCAGCGACACCTGCCGGTAGGCCCAGGCGTGCTTGGTCAGGTCGTCGTAGATGGCGAGCGCGTGCTTGCCGTCGTACAGGAAGTGCTCGGCCATGGCGCAGCCGGCGTAGGGCGCCATGAACTTGATCGGCGCGGCCTCGTTGGCCGCGGCGGCGACGATGATCGTGTTGTCGAGCGCGCCCGCGTCCTCGAGCACCTGGGCCACGCCGACCACCGTCGACATGCGCTGGCCGATGGCCACGTACACCGAGATGACTCCGGTGTCCTTGTTGTTGATGATCGTGTCGACCGCGATCGCCGTCTTGCCGGTCTGGCGGTCGCCGATGATCA
>DASUKS010000072.1:0-15565 GCA_036278595.1 Dehalococcoidia bacterium | reverse complement strand
CGTTTCGACATATCTGCGGAGTGATGTAATGTCGAACCGAATCCCCCCCAGCCGTCCCCGTCGTCTTGTTCGTAGCCTGCTCGCCCGGCTTCCCGGGGTCCCCGCCACGCGGTCCCGCAGGCGCGAGCTTGACCTCGCCGTCGAGCGCGAGCGCCGCCTCGCCGAGGATGCCCGCCATCCCGTCTGGTTGAGCCAGGCCCAGGGCATCGCAGAACGGGCGTGGAAGCGGGTGCGGCGCATCGCCTGATCGCCCGGCCCAGGAGCATCGCCGCTACCCTCGCTGTGTGCCAACGGTAATCGAAATCATCTATGGCGCGGGCCGCAAGCGGTCGTGTCCAGACGGCCGGCCGCGGCGCCGCGACACACTCCGCACCGAACCGGGATAGACGCTTGTTATGAGCTCGTGGAGCAGGCCCCGCGGCTCCGCCCAACTACCCGTCCTCCCCGCTAAGGATCTCGCAGGTCCGCGCCGATGATGAGCGTGGGTCAGACCGGGCTGCTTATCACTGAAGCATGCTCGGTAACGAGGGGATCGCTGGGGCGTCTCCTGTAGATGGGCAGCGGCGTACGCCCGCGAGGGGCACCGCCGCCCTCGTATGCATTCGCATCTGTTCGCCCCGAACCTCGTCTGAAAAGGAGGGCCCGAAATGGACAGGACCCGAAGACTCCCGCTTGCCGTTGCCGTCATCGTCGCGTCGTTTTTGGCACTGCTCACGACCGCGGAACTCTCACGCCGACGCCGCGCGGCACGCTCTCACGATGCCACGGATGGCGACCACGGCGCGCGTCGCGCCGAGCGCCGGCGGCATGTGCCGCAGCCGTCCTCTGACGCGCCGGTGGTAGCCGGGGAGCGGGTCACGCCCGTGCGGGCCTTCCGTGCGGTGGTACCCGCGGACCGCCTGGCCGAAGGCCGGGATCGCACCCCGCGCGACGTCAAGCGTGCGCTGATCGCGGTCCCCGCGCTGGCGCTGCTCGCCCTCGCCTCCGTCGCACTGTCAGGACACATCGCGCGCGCATCGACGTCATCCACTACGTACAACGTCACCACCTCGGCCGATGCGTACGTCGCGCAGGCGCACGCGACCTCCAACTATGGTTCAAACAGCAAGATTCGGGCCGATGGTTCGCCGATCATGCGCTCGTACCTGCGCTTCGACGTCCCGGCGCTGGCCGGCGACGTTACGACCGCGACGCTCCAGGTCTATGCTGGGAGCCGGTCGTCGTCCGGGTACGATGTGTTCCCGATCGCTTCAGGCCAATGGAACGAATCGACAATCACCTACGCGAACGCGCCTGTGCCGGGCGCGACAAGCGTGGGATCATCCGGCGGCTTCTCGTCCGGACAGTGGACGTCCGTGGATGTGACCTCGCTGGTGCACTCGGGCGCAGAGCTCGATGTCGTGCTGGCGACCAGCAGCGTCACGCAGATCAGCCTGTGGAGCCGCGAGTCGTCGCACGCGCCGGTCCTCGTCATTGAGACGCAGCCGCCGCAGACTACCTCCGAATCCACGCCGCCCGGCACCGTCAGCGTGCCTCCGGGTGAGACGCCCACGGTGATCGCGACCCCAACCGGTATGGCAGACGCCACCGCTACGGCCACGCCGACAGCAACCACACCGCCGGCCCCGACGGCGACGCCAACGGGCGCGGCCACCGCGACGTTCCCGATGCGCGCGGCGTTCTACTACCCGTGGTTCCCGCAGGCCTGGACGCAGTCAGGGATCTATCCGTACACCAAGTACCACCCGTCGCTCGGCTTCTATGACGAGGGCGATGTGAACATCGTCCGCCAGCAGATCGCGGCGATGCAGTACGGCAACATCTCCGCAGGCATCGCCTCGTGGTGGGGCCAGGGCACGCAGACGGACACGAAGATCGCGACGCTGCTCGATGCCGCGCACGGCACGAACTTCGCCTGGACGATCTACTACGAGCCGGAGGGTCAGGGCGACCCGACGGTGGCACAGATCACGTCCGACCTGACGTACATCCGCGACCACTACGCCTCGGACCCGAACTTCCTCCATATCAACGGCCGCTTCGTCGTGTTCTCCTACGCGGATGGCGCGGACGCCTGCGGCATGGCCGACCGCTGGACGCAGGCGAACACCGTGAATGCCTACGTCGTGCTCAAGGTGTTCTCCGGCTACCGGACGTGCGCGAGTCAGCCGGATGCGTGGCACCAGTACGCACCCGCCGTCGCGGCCGACAGCCAGGCGGGCTACTCGTACACCATCAGTCCGGGGTTCGATAAGGTAGGTGAGGCGACGCGGCTTGCACGCGACCTCACGCGCTGGCAGCAGAACATCCGCGACATGATCGCATCGAACGCGCCGTTCCAGCTCGTCACGACGTTTAACGAGTGGGGCGAAGGCACGGCGGTCGAGAGCGCCGCCGAATGGGCGACCGCCTCCGGCTACGGCGCCTATCTCGATGCGCTGCACAACAACGGCGGGGCGACATCACCGACCGCGACCGCCACGCCCGTCTCGACGATCACGCCGACACCGACCGCGACCAGCACGCCGACGCCGATCGCCACCCCGACCACGGGGCCGACGGCGTCAGCGACCGCGCCGGCAACGGCGACAACGTCGCCGACCCCGACCGCGGTCGCGACAGCGACACAAACGCGAACCGCGACCGCGGTCGCGACGGCAACCCGGACGAGCACGCCGACGGCAACGCCTACCAGCGGATCCGGCTCGGGACCGTGCGGGACCGCAGCAAGCGCTCCGGCGACCTACAGCCACGTGATCTGGATCTGGATGGAGAACCACAAGTACACGGACGTCATCGGCAACGCGTCTGCGCCGTACACGACGCAGATCGCGCGTCAATGCGGCAGCGCGACGAACTACGCGATCGTCGGTAGCCCATCACTGCCGAACTACATCGGTGCGACGGCGGGCAGCACGCTGGGCGTCGCCGATGACAACCCGCCGAGCTCGCACGTGCTGACGGCAGACAACCTGTTCCGCCAGGTGCGCAGCGCAAGGCTGACAGAGAAGAGCTACGAAGAGGACATGCCCTCCAACTGTGCCCTGAGCAGCAGCGGCCGATACGCCGTGAAGCACAACCCGGCGGCGTATTTCAGCGGCGGCAGCGACAGGACTGCCTGCCAGGCGGACAACGTCCCGATGGGCACGACGTCCTCGGGGAACTTGGTGAGCGACCTGAATAACAACACGCTGCCGAGCTTCTCGTTCATCACGCCGAACCTGTGCGACGACACGCATGACTGCGCGGTATCGACGGGTGACGCCTGGCTGCAGTCCTGGATCCCGCGTATCCTCGCCAGCCCGGCCTACCAGTCCGGCAACACTGCCGTGATCATCATGTACGACGAGTACACGCCGATGCCGAACGTGATCATCGCGCCGTCGGTCCGGCCCGGTGCCACGTCGAGCACGCGCTTCGACCACTACTCGTTGTTGAGGACGACCGAGGAGATGCTCGGCATCACGAACTACCTCGGCGGCGCCGCGACGGCGCCCAGCATGCGGTCCGCGTTCGGGATGTAACGGTTCATCGACGCACGAACAGCGAAGGGGAGGAGTTGTTGCCCTCCGCTTCGCCGTCCCGCGGCATTACTCCCGCGCAGCTACTTCCGTGCGCGAAGGAGCGCGAGCAGCACAACGGCTGCGGGAATCTCGAGCGCGAGGGGCCAGCCGCTCCTCGCAGCGCCTTTCGGGCGGCGCGTCGCATGCGACAACGGGAAGAGCCAGCGCACCCGCCCGTGATGCCACTCGTCTTCGACCAGGTGCAGTACGTATGCCGAAGCGAAGGAGCGCGCACCATCCGCGCCGAACACGGCACGCGCGGCCACGCTCAGCGCCACACCGGCCGCGGCCGAATGCGCGACCGAGTGCGACGAGTCCGTGATCCGCAGCACCCATGCCAGCGTCTTGTCGATGACATCGGGCGCAAGCGCCCCGCAGAGCGCGGGCGCCATGCGCCGATCGCCCACGATCAGCCGGTTGCAGAGCAACGCAGAGGCACTGTGCGTTGCTGGGAACATCTGCCACCTCTTGACAAGCCTTCGTACGCGGTCAACCACAGCTTGACGGTTTCTTGCTCATCGCATCTTGACATAGAAGGGGTGCCCATGTTTACATTCTCTTTATCTTCCCCGCACGGATCGTTATACGGATGATACTACGCACCTGACCTACCCGGCCGGTCGTGCGGTGAGTCGGCGGGCGCGCCGGACCGTAGGTGCCGACTAGGTGGCCAGAGAGTGAAGAGGAGACGCGAGAGACACCGCGGACAGTGAGGCTCCGGACCGGATTGGGGAACCCTGCCGGAGCCTCAAGAGCCAGGCGAACGCCCAGCCCGGTCATTATGCCCGTGCCGGCGGCAACGTGCAAAACGCCGGCGGCTGCCGTTTTCACGTACACACGCGGTTCCCCTAGGGTCGAACTGGGTCCTAAGCGAGGGGGGAGCCACTGTGGATCTGCGCATCGTCAGCAGCGCCAGACATCCGGCGCAACATGACACCGATCAGGTAGACGCGGCCCGGACCGGGCCGCAAATCTCAATTGTCGTCCCGACACGCAATGAAGCGGGCAACATCCGCGAACTCGTCCAACGGATCGAGCGCGCCTGCGCGTCGACGCCGTTCGAAGTCCTCTTCGTCGACGACAGCGACGACGAGACGCCCGAGCGCGTGCGTGCTGTCGCAGCCGGTGCTGACTTCGATGTCCTCCTGATCCACCGCGATGGCAGTGAGCGCCACGGCGGCCTGGGCGGCGCCGTCGTCGAGGGCATGCGGCACGCTCGGGCGCCGTGGGTGTGCGTGATGGACGCTGACCTTCAGCATCCGCCGGAGATCCTTCCGGACATGCTCCGGTCCACGAGCAACCGGAACGTGGATCTCGTCGTCGCCAGTCGCTACTGCGGCGACCACGCCGACGCCCGCGGGTTCGGCCGGCTGCGCGCCCTGTCGTCGCTGGGGACGACATTCGTCGCCAAGACGTTCTTCCCGTCGCGCCTGAACGGCGTCACCGATCCGATGAGCGGCTTCTTCCTCGTGCGGCGCTCGGCGCTCGAGATCGACGACCTTCGCCCCAACGGGTTCAAGATCCTGCTCGAGATCCTCGTACGCACGCCGCACCTGCGCGTCACCGAGGTCCCGTTCCAGTTCGGCACCCGCCTCAGCGGCGACAGCAAGGCGTCCGTGCGCGAGGCGATGCGATATGTCTCGCTGCTCGCGCAACTCCGATTCTCCGGCGGCAGCAGCGCCATGCTGCGGTTCATGCTCGTCGGGCTCACAGGAATCGGCGTCAATACCGCGCTGCTCGCCGCGTTCACCGAGCTCGCCGGCATTCACTACCTCATCTCCGCGGCGCTCGCGACACAGGGCTCGACCGCCTGGAACTTTGTATTCACCGAGTTGTGGGTCTTCCGTGGCCGTGAACACGGCCGCAGCGCCCTCATGAGATTCGGCTCGTTCTGGGTGATGAACAACATCGCGCTCTGGCTCCGTGGCCCGGCGCTGTGGTTCCTCACGGCAACGATGGGAGTGCAGTACCTGCTGTCGAACCTCATGACGCTCGCCGTGATCGTCGTCGCCCGCTACGCCTTCGCCGATCTCTGGATCTGGAAGGGCGCTACGAGCCGGGGCGAGAAGCGCCCGCGCTACGCGTACGACATCCACGGCATCATCAGCATCGCCTCAGACGCGCGGCTCCCCGAGCTCGAGCGGTTCCAGGTCGGCGCCGTAACGTCCCCCACGATCGTGCTCCACATCGGCAAGGTGGACACGGCGATCGAGCGGGCGAATCGCGTGACACGACGCCTCTGCTACGACGAGGGCCTCGGCCCGCTCGGATTCGGCATGACCATCGAGGTGGGCGACCACATCGAAGTCGTGGCATCGCAGCTTCTCAAGCGGTCACCGCACGTGCTCTACACCAACGTCATCGAACCGATCCTGCGCTGGCTGTTCGTGGAGAAGGGATACGCGCTCGTGCACGGAGCCTGCGTTGCCGTCGGCAACCAGGCCTACCTGATCACGGCACGCACTGACACCGGCAAGACGACGACCATGCTCAAGACGCTCGATAGCAACCCGTGGGCGTTCATGTCGGATGATCTCACGCTGATCACGCCCGAAGGCATCGTGCTGACCTACCCCAAGCCGATGACGATCAGCCTGCACACGGTGCACGCCGTCAAGAAGCCGGTGCTGCGCTGGTGGGAGCGCTTCTTCCTCATATTCCAGAGCCGCCTGCACTCACGGTCCGGGCGCATCTTCGCGATGATCATCGCCAAGTCGCGACTGCCCGTTGCCACCGTCAACACCGTCGTCCAGCTCCTCGTCCCGCCGCCGAAGTACCACGTGGAGCGGCTCGTGCCCGGGGTGCAGCTGGCCCGGCACGCCGAACTCGCTGGTCTTGTGATCATCCAGCGTGGCGGCGAAGGCGAGGAGCGGCTCGATGAGGCGGAGGCGCTCCGCATCCTGCTCGAGAACTGCGAGGACGCGTACGGGTTCCCGCCCTACCACACGATCGAGCACTTCCTGCACGAGCTGAACGGGAGCGATCTGCGCGCGCAGGAACGGGCGGTGATTGCCGCCGCGCTCGATGGCCGTCCCTGCACCCTCATGCGCAGTAACGTGCTTGACTGGGCGGAGCGCATTCCCGGCGTCATCGAGCCGCACGCGGCGCACGAACAGCGGCACGACAACGTGATCCCGTACGGGCACCTGAGTCTGGATGGCGAGATGGCGGGGTCAGGCACCCGAGAATGAAGCCCGAGGGCACGGCCCGGGTCGAGTGGCTGAGAGCCGTCGTCGCGGCGGAGCTGGCGGAGGAGGAGGAGCGCCGCCATCGTCTCTCGCGCGTCGTTCGTTCCTTGCCACAACCCGAACCGCGTGTCCTCGTGTACCTGGCTCTCGCCGGGGTGATCGGCGCCGCGACCTTCCTGCGCACGTGGCAGATCAACCGCTTCGGATTCAACAGCGACGAAGCCGTCTATGCCGGGCAGGCCGCCGCGCTGGCAAACAACGCCGCACTCAAGCCGTTCTTCCCGGTCTTCCGGGCGCACCCGCTGCTGTTCCAGACGCTGCTCTCCCTGTCGTACCGCCTCGGTGGCGGCGACGTGGCGAACCGTCTCATCGCGGCCGGATTCGGCCTCGGCACAGTCGTGCTCGTCTATCTCGCAGGCCAGCTTCTCTACAGCCGGCGGGCAGGTCTTATCGCGGCGCTGTTCCTCGCCGTCATGCCCTACCACGTCCTGGTGACGCGGCAGGTGCTCCTCGACGGGCCGCTCGTCTTCTTCACGACGCTCGCGCTGTACCTCGTCGCGCGCTTCGCCCGCACCAACGACCGCTTCTGGCTGTTCGCGGCGTCCGGCGCGATGGGACTCGCGATCCTTTCGAAGGAGACCGCGGTGCTTCTCGTGCCCAGCGTGTACGTGTTCCTCGCGCTTTCACCGAGCATCCGCGTTCGCACGCGCGACCTTGCCATTGCGCTCGGGATCCTGGTACTCGTCGCGAGCCCGTACCCGATCGCGATCATGCTCGCCGGCCGATCGAACACCGGCCATAGCTACCTGACGTGGCAGCTGTTCCGGTCGCCGAACCATTCCGTGCTGTTCTATCTCGAGACTGTGCCGGGGGCGATCGGATACCTCGTGTGCGCGGCGGCCGCGGCGGGCCTGTGGTTCCACCGCCGCCAGGCATCATGGCGTGAAGTGCTCCTCGCTTCGTGGGTGCTCATCCACGTCGTGTTCTTTGAACTCTGGCCCGTCAAGGGGTTCCAGTACTTGCTTCCCATTGCGCCGCCGATCGCGATTCTGGCAGGCCACGCCATCGCCTCGTGGAAACTCGAAGAGACGCTCCCCCGCCTGAACCTCGCCGCCTGGCTCCCGGCGCTGACAGCCGGAGCGATCGCCGTTTCGCTGTTGATCCCAGCGTTCTCATCGATCGAAGCCGCACCCTCGGGCACCTTCCTCGCCGGCACCGGCGGGATTCCCGGCGGCCGTGAAGCCGGCGACTGGATCGACGGGAACGTTCCGTCAGGCGCTACGATCCTGACGCTCGGCCCTTCGATGGCGAACATCGTTGAGTTCTACGGCCACCGCCAGGCGTACGGACTATCCGTCAGCCCGAATCCACTCCGGCGCAATCCGTCGTACGAGGCGCTACCCAACCCCGATCTCGCGCTTCGCACGAGCCGCGTGCAGTACATCGTCTGGGATAGCTTCTCCGCGTCTCGATCGTCGTTCTTCTCGGAGGCATTGATGCGCTACGTCCGGCGCTATCACGGCCGCGAGGTGCACACGGAGACCATATCGGAGACCGCCGGCGGAAAGACCACCAGGGTGCCGATCATCCGCATCTTCGAGGTACGGCCGTGAAGCGAGTCATCATCGCCCTGTTGCTATCGACCGCAGCCGTCGTAACGTCCGGGCTGAGCGCGCAGGCCGCAGCGCCGTCACCACAGGCGCAGCCGCAGCAGACGCAGCAGGCGCGCACGCCGATCAACCATCTCGTCGTGTTGTTCCAGGAGAACCACACCTTCGACAACTACTTCGGCACGTTCCCCGGCGCCGATGGCATCCCTGCCGGTACCTGTGTGCCCGTCGAGCCGAACGCGCCGTCACAGGGCTGCATCAAGCCGTTCCACATCGGCGACAACGACGTGCGCCTGAGCGACCTCGACCACAGCGCCAGCACGTTCAAGCGGCAACTCGATGGCGGGAAGCTGGACGGGTTCGTCAGCGCGCTGAATTTGCGAAACCAGGACGGGCGCCTGGCGCTCGGCTACTATGATCAGCAGGACATCCCATACTACTGGGCGCTCGCGAAGCAGTACGTCCTCTTCGATCGCTTCTTCAGCTCCGCATCCGACGGCAGCCTGAACAACCACTTCTTCGCCTACACCGCGGCGCCGTTTCAGCCCTCGAAGAACGGCGGCACGGACGAGGAGTCGGAGACGCCGCACCTGCCGACCGATCAGCTGACGATCTTCGATCGGCTCCAGGCGGCCGGCGTGTCCTGGAAGGTGTACGTCCAGAACTACGACCCCAAGCTGACCTATCGCACCGTGCAAAATTACGCCGGAAACCGCGCCTCGCAGATCACGTGGGTGCCGCTGCTCAACATTCCGCGCTTCATCGACGACCCGGCGCTGGCCAGCCACATCGTTGACATCGATCAGTACGACACCGATCTCGCGAACGGCACGCTGCCCGCAGTCGCGTTCCTCGCGCCGTCCGGTGCCAGCGAGCACCCGCCGGGCAATATCAAGTCTGGCGAGCGATTCGTACAGGGCCTGATCAATGCGCTGATTCGCAGTTCGGCGTGGCCGAACTCGGCATTCCTGCTCACGTACGACGACTGGGGCGGCTGGTACGACCATGTAGCGCCGCCCGCGGTCGATGCGAACGGCTACGGATTCCGCGTGCCTGCGATCCTCGTCAGCCCGTACGCCCGGGTCGGTGCGATCGATCACACGCAGTTCGATTTCACCTCGATCCTGCGGTTCATCGAGGACAACTACGGCCTCGCGCCGCTTACGGCGAGAGACGCCTCGGCGAAGAGCATCGACTCCGCGTTTGACTTCAACCAAACGCCACGCGCCGCCGCGTTCACGGCGCCGCTCGGCGCTGCGCCGTCCACCGTGAACAATGTACGGAAACGGCGGTCGGTGTACTGGACGTACGGCCCGGTGTTACTCATCGCCGTGGTCCTGTTTGGCGTGGGCGCCTTCACGGTTCGCCGCCGTGTGCACCTGGAGCGCATCGACCCATGAAGATTGCCGCCGTCATCTTCGTTTGCGCGCTGCTTCTCGGCGGCATGCCGCTCGGGGCGCCGCCGCGCGCGCGCGCAGATCAGGCGACGCCCACGGCGACCACCCTTACGATCGATGGTCCCGCGAGCGTGCGGGCCGGACGGCAGGCCAACGTGGATGTCTCGCTGTTCGATGCAACCGGGAGCGGTGTAGGGAATGCAGGCCTGGTGCTCTCCGCGGACGGGACGCAGATCGCGACCGCGACGACGCGTGGCACCGGCGTCGCCACCTTCGCGCTTCCAGGTCCGCTCTCCGCTGGCATGCACCACCTCGTTGTGCGTTTCGCCGGCGACGCTGCGCGCGGCCTGTTGCCATCGAACGCGTCGTTCGACTTCACGCTCCTGACGCCCACGAGCACGCAGATCACGATCGATCCCCTCCCTGCGAGCGGGGTCGGCGTCGCCCCGGAGCTCCACCTCACGGTGACCGGTGGCACGGGGAAACCGCTCGCCGAGGTCAACGTGAAGGTATCGATCGATGGCGTATACGCCGGCCAGGTCCGCACCGACGCATCCGGTGCCGCCAGCCTGACGCTTCCCGACGATCTTCGGGCTGGCGTCCATCATCTCGAGGCCGCGTTCGCCGGTCAGAGCTCACACAACCTGGCGCCGGCGAACGCCGATCTTGACCTGAACGTCGTCCCGTCGGCGATTACCATACACACGGTTCCGGCGCTCAAGGGCGCGCAGTTCGAACTGACCCCGCTCGTCGATGGTCAGCTCCGGCCCGACCAGAAGTTCACCATTACCGCCGGTGCCGATGGCGTCGCGACCACCCCGTTCGACCACCCGAGCGCGTTCGCGCTACGCGCGTTGCCGTGGGGCGATGAGCCGGGCTCGCAGATGCAGGCCGAGTTCGATCGGTGGGATGAGGACTACTTCTACCCGCAGCGCCTCATCTGGGTCTCATCGAACGCAGACTTCACCGCCGGGTACGACCTGCGTTACCTCGTGCACTTCAACTTCGCGGACTTGCAGGGGAAGAACGTCGATCGTGCGCGCATCCAGTCGGTCACCTTCCGCAACAGCAGTGGCGAAGAGACAACCGTGCATGATGGCGACACCGTGTGGACGCGCGCTTCGGGCATCATGCGCCGCAAGACCCGGCTCGAGTCCACGAAGGTGCTCTACTCCGTCGCAAGCGTGATGATCGATGGCTCCAACGTCGTCAACAAGAGCGAGCAGAGCTTCTTCCCGGCCGACGACCAGGACATCTCCATCAAACTGCTGCTGTTCTCTCTGCGTGTCCGTACGCGCGACGTGATCTTCGGCTTCTCGATGGGCTCGAGCGCGTCGCTGACGCACCCGGACGGCCGCACGGAGATCATCGGACTGAACTCCGACCATCAGCTGCGGCTCGACTCGCTGCCGCGCGGCCAGTACTCGGTGAAGATCCACGGCTGGGGCATCTCCGGCGCTTCGCCGATTGCATTGTCGCAGGATCAGGATGTGCAGCTGCGCGTGGTGAGCTACCTGGACGTCGTGTTCGTGCTGTTCGCGCTCTCCGCCGTAGCGGTCGGGCTGTTGGTCTACGGCCGCCGGCGCACGCTGCTGCGCAACCGGCGGCTGCGCCAGTTCCTGGTGTTGCATGCCAGCGAAGACTGACCGAGCAGCCCGGTTCCGGCGCCTGTCCGCGCCTCTCTCGCTCGGCCTCATCGCCGCGCTGCTCGTCGCGCTCGGGTTCGTCAGCATGGACAACGCGCGCCCGCACGCCGCCCATGCTGCGACGGCGGATAACACCCCGCTGCTCGCCTACTACTACATCTGGTTCGATTCCGGCTCCTGGGACCGCGCCAAGATCGACACACCGCTGCTCGGCACGTACTCGAGCGATGACGAAGCGGTCATGCGCCGCCACATCGAGATGGCGAAGGCGGCCGGCATCGATGGCTTCCTCGTGAGCTGGAAGAGCAGCGACCAGCTCAACGCGCGGCTCGAATCCCTGATGCGCGTCGCCGATGACGAGGGGTTCAAGCTCGGGATCGTCTACGAGGGCCTCGATTTCAACCGGAACCCGCTTCCCGCGTCACGCGTCGGTTCGGACCTGCAGTACTTCGCCGCGCACTACGCTTCCGATCCCGCGTTCCGCATCTTCGACCGCCCGCTCGTCATCTGGTCGGGGACGTGGTCCTACAGCCCGGAGGAGATCGGCTCGGTGACGGCGCCGCTGCGATCGCAACTGCTGCTGCTCGCGTCCGAGAAGAACGTCGATGGCTACAAGCGGATCGCCGACCTCGTGGACGGCGACGCCTACTACTGGTCGTCGGTCAACCCGTACACCAACAAGACGTACGCGTCGAAGCTGCAGCAGATGGGTCAGTCGGTCCACGGTCAGGACGGACTGTGGATCGCGCCCGCCGCGCCCGGGTTCAACGCGAAGATGGTCGGCGGCTCCAGTGACGTCCCGCGGAACGACGGAGATACGCTGCGCCGGGAGCTGAGCGTCGCCGCCTCCTCCGTGCCCGATGCCATTGGCCTTATCAGCTGGAACGAATTCAGCGAGAACACGTATATCGAGCCAAGCAAGCAGTTCGGCTCGCGATATCTCGATGTGCTGACCGCCGCTAACCATGCGCAAGCCATGGGCACGCTCAGCGCCCCCGCCGGCGCCAATGACCCGGTCGATTCGAGCAGCCCCGCCGGCGACGCAAACAAGTACCAGATCGCGGTCCTCGCCGCGATCGGCTTCGTCTGCGTCACCGCAGTTGTGATGGTGATCCGAAGATGAACGCGCACGCGGCGACGACGAGCTTCGGGCGACCGAGCGCGCGGCGCGGGCACGCGGCGTCATGCGGGCCACGCCCTGTGTTCGACGCGATAATGCGCCTCTGGTGGCTGCGATGACGGAGATCACGACCGTGAAGCGCAGCCGCGAGCCCGGACGGATCATCCGGCGCGCGAATCCCGACGCCGAAATTCTTGCGTCCGAGTGGCTCGCGTCCCTGCCGCCGGCCGGCGGTGACCGTCACCGCAGCAGTCGCGCCATCGCCGCGATTCTTGCCGCCTATCGCTCCGAAGACGTCAACTGGACCTCAGTCGCGCGAAGCCTCGGTATCTCCCGCCAGGCCGTCCACCAGATCAAGCGGCGCCTCGTCGCCCACAGCCCGGCATCCCGCGCCGGCGACTACGGACGGCGCGCCGATCGCATCGAGACGGTATCGCACGTCGTCCCCGGCACCAGAGACGTCTCGGCGATCGTCGTGACGGCACCCGCACCGCGCGGCTTCTGGGCACGCGGCATCGCCGGCTCTCCCGCGTCGATCCCGTTGCTCGATGCGAGCGTCCTCGATCAGCGGGTCCTCGAACTCAAGGCGCAGGGCATCGCGAACGTCTTCGTCTGTCCGGCGGCGCCCCGTAGTGCATCTGAGACGCGCACGCTCGTACATGAAGCGGTCATCAACGTCGCGGGCCGGTATCGGCCCGGCAGCGTCGAAGAGCAGATCTCCGCCATTTGCGAGACGTCATTGGAGACGAGCGGCCCGGTCTTGCTCTTGAGTCCGTTCACGCTGCGCTCGGTCTCGATCGCACGCCTCGTCGAGGCGCATCGCACGCGCGGCGCCGAGCTGACGCTCGCGCTGACGCTCGACTCTACGCGCTCGCTCTCCGGCGTGCGGTCCGATGCGCCACAACAGAACTTCTGGCAGGTCGCGGAGCATCCATTCGCCTCGGCCGCCTTCGCGGACCTGGCCTCGGCCGGCGTCTCCGTCTGGCAACCCACCGTCCTTCGCGGCGTGTGCATACGCCAGCCGCTCGTTGCGGACAGCGACTGGGACAGTTGGGAGAGGGGCCTCTTTCGCACGGCGCTGGCGCTCGCGCATACCATCAACCCGTACGTCGAATACGCGTCCGGGCCCCCGCTCTCATCGCTCGAAGGCTACCTCGGGGTGACCGAGTTGCTCGTCCGCGAAGCGGCTGCGCGCCGCGCTCGCCTGCTCATGCTTTCCCCGACCGCGAGGGTCGCGCCGGGCGTCACGTTCTCCGGTCCGGCGGTCGTCGGCGACCACGCGATGTTGGCGGCAGGCGCCACGATCGTAGGTCCGGCGGTGGTAGGCGCGAACGCCAGCATCGGCGCCGGCGCCATCCTTCGGCGCACGGTTGTTTGGCCCGACGCGATCATTGGCGAATCGGCCACGATTAGCAACGCCGTCATCGGCCGCGCCGCCAGCATCGGCGAGGCGAGCACGGTCGTCGGCTCCTTCGTCCACGATCGTGCCGTCGTTCCGCAGGGCAACGTGATCGTGCCAGGGCCCGATACCTCCCCGGATCAGACCTCAATGGGCGGAGCCTGACCGCTGCTTCCCGACCTGACGGCGACGCTGTGTGGGCGGCCCGGAGCGGGCGGGCGGCGGCGTCCGTTCGCGCTCGCATGCCACCCGTACCCACCAGAGACGTCCACGATCCGCGCCGCAGCCGTTCGCCTCTGATTGCATCGACAAGTAAGCTGGCGCGCCCCTGACGTCGCTCTCCCGGAATTGCTGCCGACGGTATCGAAGATGCCGCGCCACGAGACGTCGGAGGGGAAGCCTCCCACGTCGTCCCGGCAGTGAGCCGGAGAGGCCCGACTACGGAGCCGGAACCGGGGTGTCGGTGGGGGTCGGCGTATCTGTGTCCGTCGCGATCTCCGTCGCGGTCGGCGTGTCGCTGGCCGTCGCGGTGTCGATCGACGTCGCCGTGGCAGTCGCTACCGGCGTTGCCGTATCGGTCGCCGTCAGAGTCGGCGTTGCGGTGTCGGTCGCCGTCGCCGTCGCGGTTGGCGGCACAATCGATGCGCTCACGATGAGCTGCGGCGCGTTCGCGCCGGATTCACGCGATGCCAGGTTCAGCTGCGTCGCGGTCGTCTTCGTCAGTGCAAACGACACCAGCCCGTTCCCCGTCACCGCCGACGTCACATCGATATCCACCGGCACGCCCGCCGTCAGCGCGCCGGCCGAGCCGATGATCGCCGCATCGATCGCCGGCGCGTTGCTGAACGTGACGGTCGACTCGCCCCAGCGCGCGTCCTGCACACGGTGCACATCGAACCCCGTACCAGCGCTCGAATTCGGATAGATGCGAAGGATGACGTGGCTCGGCGTCCCGACGCCCTCGATGTCGAACGTCAGGTACGAATTCAGCGCGGGCGACGCCTGTACGCGCAACGAGGTCGAGCTACCGAAGTTCACCGCCGGACTGCCTGCGCTGACGTACGCGTCCGCGGCCGGCACGAAAGTCGTGTCGGTCTGCGGCGGCAGCGTCGCCGTGGGCGTCGGGGTGACGGTCGGCGCGGGCGTTTCGGTCAACGTCGCCGTTTCCGTCGGCGTCGCGCTCGCTGTCGCGGTCTCGGTCGCCGTCGCGGTGTCCGTCGCCGTTGCCGTCGCGGTTGGCGGCACAATCGATGCGCTCACGATGAGCTGCGGCGCGTTCGCGCCGGATTCACGCGATGCCAGGTTCAGCTGCGTGCTCCCGGCGGAGGTCAGCGCGAGCGAGACGACGCCGTTGCCCGCGACGAGCGACGTCACGTCCACATCGACCGGCACACCCAGCGTGAGCGCGCCGGACGACCCGATGATCGCCTGATCCACGGCCGGCGCAGTATCGAAGGTGATCGTCGACTCGCCCCACGTCGTGTCCTGCACGCGGTGCACATCGAACCCCGTACCGGCGCTGGCGTTCGGGAAGATCCGCAGGATCGCGCGGGTCGGCGTCCCGACGCCCTCGACGTCGAACGTCAGGTACGAGGTGAGCGCCGGTGATCCGTCCACCCGCAGCGAGGTCGAACTGCCGAAG
>DASUKS010000071.1:0-2817 GCA_036278595.1 Dehalococcoidia bacterium | reverse complement strand
AGAAGTCGACGTAGATCCCGAACTCCTTCTCGGGCACGTCGATCAGCATCGCCAGCATCTCGCCCCGGCGAAGCGCGCGGAAGACACCGGTGCCGACATGCTCGCGGCCGATGACGTTCATGCCGAGCTTCATGCGGGAGCCCTGCACGAGGTCGTTCATCGGCGGATAGTGGAAGGTCTCGGCGATCGCGTTGACGCGGAAGTCGTACGCGGCGAGCGCGGCGGCGCCCAGATCCCAGCTGCCGAAGTGCATCGTGGCGATGACGATGCCCTCGTGCGAGTCACGCAGCGCGTTGAGCTCGTCCCACTGGTCGAATCGGACGCGGCGGTGCACCTCGTCGCGCGTCAACACCGGGTAGTGAATGAAATCGACGACGAACTTCCCGAAGTTGCGGAAGGCGCGCCGCGCGACGGCGTCCACGTAGCGTTTGTCGTTGCTGCGCAGGACGTGGGCGAGGTTGGCGTTCAGCGCCTTCCGGTGGCGCGGGAAGATGACGAAGTAGCAGATGAGCGCGACGCGCTCGCCGAACCAGTAGCCCACCCGCAGCGGCATCGGCCGCGTGAGCAGGATCGCCAGGCGGAAGAGCCAGTAGACGGTCCGGTCGAGCAAGTCGTCCTATCCAGCGATGAACTCCTCCACCATATCGTGCGCCACGTCGTCGGGGTACTGCTGGGGCGGTGACTTCATGAAGTACGAGGACGGTCCAAGCAGCGGCCCGGCGAGGCCGCGGTCGAGCGCGATCTTGCAGCAGCGGATCGCATCGATGACGACGCCGGCGGAGTTCGGGCTGTCCCAGACCTCGAGCTTGACTTCGGCATTCAGTGGCACGTTGCCGAACGTGGTGCCTTCCATGCGGATGTAGCACCACTTGCGGTCGAGCAGCCATGGCACGTGGTCGGAGGGGCCGACGTGCACGTCGCCGGCCGGCAGCTCGTAGTCGAGCTGCGACGTCACGGCGTTCGTCTTCGAGATCTTCTTCGATTCCAGGCGCTCGCGCTCGAGCATATTGAGGAAGTCCGTGTTGCCGCCGAAGTTCAGCTGGTATGTGCGGTCGAGGCGCACGCCGCGCTCGCGGAAGAGGCGCGTGAGCATGCGGTGCACTATCGTGGCGCCGACCTGCGACTTGATGTCGTCGCCGATGATCGGCAGCCCGGCTTCCTCGAAGCGCTTCGGCCAGTAGCCGAAGTGGTCGCGTGCGATGAACACAGGGATGCAGTTCACGAAGCCGCAGCCGGCGCGGAGCACCTGCTCGACGTACCACTTCGTCGCCTCTTCCGAGCCGACGGGCAGGTAGCTGACGACAACGTCGGTCTTCGTCTCCTTCAGGAGCGAGACGATGTCCTCTGTGCCGCCCTTGGCCTTGGTGATCACCTGCGAGAGGTACTTGCCGAGCCCGTCGTGGGTCATGCCGCGCGAGACGCGCACGCCCTGGTGCGGCACGTCGCTGAACTTGTACGTGTTGTTCGGCGTGGTGAACACGGCCTCCGAGAGGTCGTGCCCGACCTTGTTCTCATCGATGTCGATCGCGGCGACGAAGTTGATGTCGCGGATGTGGTAGCCGCCGAGGTCGACGTGCATGAGGCCGGGGATGAGGTCGCCCTGCCGGGTGTCCTGGTAGAAGTAGCGCCCCTGCACGAGCGAAGACGCGCAGTTGCCGACGCCAATGATGGCGACGTTGATCTTCCCCGGCTCGCGGCCGTCGCCGTTTGGCGCCGCCGGCGCCCGCTTCGTCCTGTCGGTCTTTGCTGGCATGACGTTCCCCTCCTCGTAGAACAGCGCGTGCTCGGACATCCCGAACACCGCGCACACCGCTTCGATGAATTGCCGCGACGGCTGCTTCGTGCCGGCCTTGACCTGCGACAGGTAGCCCTCGCTGACGCTGTAGCCGCGGCGGTCGAGCTCGGCGAGCAGCCAGCGCTGCTTCTGGCCCCGCTGCTCCATCAGGTCGAACACGCGGGTCTTAAGCATCGAGTTCACAGTTCACAGTTGACAGTCCACAGTTCATTGAGCCTCGCGCGGGTCGGCCGGTTAAGTTTCTTGTACGCTACGGCGCGGCGAGCGCGACCGTCAAGTTACGAGAACTTAACCATCGTTAGTGTACGGCCGCAGGCGGCACGAGCGGATGGTACGAACGGCTCATCTTTGGGCAGGTAGTCGTTGGTGGGTGATCGTGGGTGCCAGCCAAACGCCATGCGTGCGTGCGGCGACCGGTATGCGATGCGAGAGATTCTTCGCTGGCGCTCAGAATGACAGCCTGCGCCGGGCGCTGCCGCGACCACCGACCACCGACTACCGACCACCGACCCACGAGCAACGAGCAACGACCAACGACCAACGACCAACGACCAACGACCAACGACCAACGACCAACGACCAACGACTACCGAACAGCGCCGGGCAGGCGTACGATGATCGGACTCACGGAGGTGGGCGATGGAGTACGAGACGGTCCTGTACGAGGTCGAGGGCGGCAAGGCGCGCATCACGCTCAACCGGCCGGAGAAGCTGAACGCGCTCTCGATGAAGCTGCAGCGCGAGCTGAACGCCGCGCTGTGGGAGGCGGACAACGACAAGCGCGTGCACGTGATCATCCTGCGCGGGGCGGGGCGCGCCTTCTCGGCCGGCTACGACCTGACGCCGATGCAGTCGCCGCCCCGCCGCGCGGAGCCCGACGTGGACGAGCAGTACACGAACGTCTATCGCGGCATGGCGTCGATGGACGACGACATCTGGCAGCTCGAGCGGCAGCAGCGCGAGCGGATGGCGATCTGGGACATCCACAAGCCGGTGATCGCGCAGGTGCACGGCTACTGCCT
>DASUKS010000070.1:0-3506 GCA_036278595.1 Dehalococcoidia bacterium | reverse complement strand
GCAGTACGCGATCGTGCCGGCGGAGGTCGCCAAGGCGATGCGCGACGACCTCTACGCGCAGTACTTGAAGAACGCGCCGCGCGTGACGCCGCCGGCGGCGAAGCCCGCGGCGCACTGACCGCCGCGGCCGCGTGCGGATGCGGCTGCCGGCTGAGGCTACTTGCCGGTGCCGCCGCCCGTGCCGCCGCCCGTGCCCTTGCCCCCGCCCTTGCGGGCCTTGCCGTGGCTGTCGCCCTTGCCCGAGTGGTTCGAGCCATCGTCGCCCTTGCCGCCGCCGACGCCGCCCATGTTGCCCTTGTCGCCCGGCTTGAGGTTCTCGCTCACCCACTGATTCGCGCGCTGGATGCGCGCGTCGATGTCGGCCTTGAGGCCCTCGGGGTTGTCCTTCGGCGTGATCGCGACCATCACGCCCTTCTTCTCGTGCTTGGCCTTTGCCGTCGCGCCCTCGGGCACGTGCAGCGGGCACAGCCCGATGGTGCCGCCGTGGGTGCCCTTCTGGTCGTGCGCCTCGCCGGTCGCCTTCGTCGGGTGCTTGAGCAGCTCGTCGGCGCGCTTCTGGATCGTCTTGATCTCGTCCGGCTTGTCGGCGGTGATCGTGAGGACGACCTCCTTGCCCTTGACCGCGTCGGTGGTCTTGGCGCCCCACACCGTGCTCGGGCAGTTGCCGGCCTTGTGCGCCATCGCGACGGCCTCGGCCGAGCCCGCGCCCGAGCCCATCATCGCAGCGGATCCGGAGCCCGCCTCGCCAGAGCCCATCTCGTTCGAGCCGGCCGAGCCGGCCATCGCCGAGCCCGAGCCCATCTCGTTCGAGCCCGCGGAACCCATCTCGTTCGAACCGGCCATCGCCGAGCCCGAGCCCGCCTCGTTCGACCCCGCGCCGTTCTGGGCGGGCTTCTTCTTGCAACCGGTCGGGGCGATCGCGAGAGACAGCACCAAAAGCGATGTAGCGATACGCATGCGATAATCCTCCGCGCGCGATGCTACGTTTTTCCTACACGGGGTGCATCATCCTGGCCGGATTGTTGTGGTGCGCCCTCGCGCACGCCGATCCCGCGCCGATCCGGCTGCCGCCCGGGAGCCACGCCGCCGCGGCGGGCGGCTTCGTATCGGGCCGCGGCCTGCGCGACACCAGCGACTACCTCGCCCGCGAGCTCGCGAAGGACGGCATCGCGGTCCAGCAGATCGGGCCCTACCGGGTGCGCGGCGCCGAGCTCACCCGGTTCGTGAGCGCGTCGGAGCGGACCCGCTGGCTGGCGATCCACGTGCTCCGCCAGGCCGGCAAGACGTTGATCTTCTTCGTGCCGCGCTCATCCACTTGACGAAACGACGCGCGGCCGTTAGTAAGTCTCCGGTCTCGATCGGGGATCGTCTAATGGCAGGACGTCAGACTCTGGATCTGACTATCAAGGTTCGAATCCTTGTCCCCGAACCACCTCGAAGCGCTTGACCACCCGTCCCGGGCCAGGTAGAACGCGGCTCCCAACCGGCCCCATAGTCTAGCGGTTAGGACGTCGGCCTCTCACGCCGAAAACTCGGGTTCAAGTCCCGATGGGGTCACCAAAATCACGAGCAGTTAGCTCACGTCGCGGCGCTCCGCTGCCGTGGCGCCGGACGCGCCGGCAAGTGCACGTAGCCGAATCCTCTCGGGGCCGGTTACTTCGCACGCGCGATGCCAGCCGCGCGGCCCCGGATGACGATCGACCGATGAATTGGCCCGCGTGCGATCGTCTCTGGAGTAGCCATGACGCCTGAAGGCTTCGAAGACCTGGTCCGCCCCTATCGCCGCGAGCTCGCGGCTCACTGTTACCGGATGCTCGGTTCGCTCGCCGACGCAGAAGACCAGGTGCAGGAGACCCTCCTCCGTGCGTGGCGTGGCATCGACGGGTTTGCCGGCCGCTCGTCGGTGAAGTCGTGGCTGTACCGGATCGCGACGAACGCGTGCCTCGACATGCTGCGCGCACGACCGCGGCGCGAGCTGCCGATGGAGATCTCGCCCCCACACGATCCAGCGAAGCCGCTTCCGGCGACCAACCCCGAGATCTCGTGGCTGGAGCCCGCGCCGGCGACGCTCGTCGGGCCCGACGCGACCTTCGCCAGCCGCGAGAGCGTGCAGCTCGCGTTCATGACGGCGCTGCAGCGGCTCCCCGCGATGCAACGCGCGGCCGTGCTGCTCGCGGACGTGCTCGAGTGGCAGGTCGCCGAGATCGCCGAGCTGCTCGAGTCGACCCCCGCGGCGATCAACAGCGCACTGCAACGAGCACGCGCGACGCTCGAAGGCGCGCGCAACCGACCGAGCAGGCCCGTGGACCGCGCGCTCCTCGAACGGTACATGCAGGCGTGGGAGCGCGGCGACTCGGCGGCCTTTGCCGCGCTCTTGCACGAAGACGTCCTGGTCAGCATGCCACCGATGCCGGCGTGGTTTCGAGGTCGCGATGCGGTCGTCGCGTTCCTCGCACCCCGGATGGTGCCGGGCGTTCAGCGGATCGTCCCCGTCGACGGGGCCGACGACGTCGCGTTCGCGTTCTACCGCCGCGCGGAGGACGCCGACTACACGGCTCGCGCGATCGAGGTCCTCCTGTGGGAAGACGGGCTCGTTCGCGAGATTCACGCGTTCTTCGACCGGGGCCTCGTCGAGCGGTGGGGCGTGCCTGCGATCCTGCGATGAGTTTCGGCGGCGGCCTTCGTCTTCACCGCATGCAGCTCTACTACCACCCCCGTTCTCCCTATTCTCACAAGGCCATGATCGCGCTGGCCGAGAAGCGCGTCGAGCCGAAGCTCACGATGACCCGGCCCGATGACGAGGCGTTTGCGAAGCTGACGCCGATCAGGAAGGTCCCGCTCCTCGTGCTCGACGATGGCTGGAAGGTCCCCGAGTCGACGATCATCATCGAGTACGTCGATACTCATTTCTCGACAGGGACGCGGCTGATTCCGGCGGATCCCGATCAGGCGCGACAGACACGCTTCCACGACCGGATCGCAGACCTCTATCTCGCCGAGCCGCTGATGGACCTCGTGTTGAAGCGCCGCGATGCGGATGCGGCCCACGCTCGAATCGAGTCGATGCTGACCGGATACGACGAGCACCTCGGCAAGCGCACCTGGGTGATGGGCGACGGCTTCACGATGGCCGACTGCTCGCTGATCCCGACGTTGCGGTACGCGCGCGATCTGCACCCGTTCGATCGCTACAAGCACGTCACGTCGTACTTCGCGCGCGCGCTCGAGCGACCGAGCGTGCGGGGCGTGTTCGATCACGTCAAAGAGGACCTCGCGAAGTCCGCGTAGCGTTCGCGTATCGCCGGCCTTCGCCGTCCGCAACGGCAAGTGGCAGCGGCCGAAGCGAAGCGAGGAGCTCGACACCTGGCTCGCGCGGGTCGGCGGCTGGGTCGAGGAGGCGTCGCCGGCCACCTGGCGGGCGGTGTTCACGTGCAAGGTGATTTCGTGCGACCGTCGCGGGCGATGCGGCTCGATCCTGGGATGAAGCTAGCGCTCGCGGTCCTTGC
>DASUKS010000069.1:0-10164 GCA_036278595.1 Dehalococcoidia bacterium | reverse complement strand
CGACCTGCACGTGATCAGCGAGATCGCGTCGCGCCACAGCCTGCGCGTCGTCGAGGACGCGGCGCCATCGCTCGGTGCCGCGATCGGCGATGCGCGCGTCGGCAGTATCAGCGAAATGACCTGCTTCAGCTTCCACCCGCGCAAGACGATCACGAGCGCTGAGGGCGGCATGGTGCTCACAGACAACGAAACCATCGCCGAGCACATGCGCGTGCTGCGATCGCACGCGGCGTCGGTGTCCGACCTCGATCGCCACAACGCGGATGGCGTGATCATCGAGCGCTACGAAGAGCCCGGGTTCAACTTCCGCATGAGCGACCTGCATGCCGCCGTCGGCCTCGCACAGCTCGACCGGCTCGACTGGCTGATCGAGCGACGGCGCGCGCTCGCCGCCGCGTACGACGCCGCGTTCGCGGATCTGCCGTCCGTCACCGTGCCGGCCGCGCGCCGCGGCTTCTTCCATACCTACCAGAGCTACTGCATCGTCCTCACCGACGACTCGCCGCTGACGCGCGAGGAAGCGATGCGCTCACTGAAGGCGCGCGGCGTCACGACGCGGCGCGGCTGCGGCGCGGTGCACCTCGAGCCGTTCTATGTGAAGCGCTTCGGACTCGCGCGGCTCCCGGTGTCCGAGCGCCTGTCCGCGCGCAGCATCGCCATCCCGCTGTACCCGGCGATGAGCGAAGACGAGCAGGCCTACGTGATCGAGCAGGCGCACCAGGTGCTCCGTTGACGGCGATCACCATGCCGCGCACCGCGGTCACGCCACACGATCCCCGTTCGATCGTGATCGTGATGCAGACGGTCGAGGTCGGTGGAATGGAGGCGTACTGCATCGACCTCGCGTGCGAGTACGCGCGCCGCGGGATCCGCGTCACGGCGGTCATCCCCGAACTTGCGGTGTTCGAGGTGGTGCGGCGCAAGCTCGAAGCCGGCGGGGTGCGCGTGGTGCGGCGCGACACCAACGAGCGCCACGGTCGCCTCCGCCAGCTGCTGGCCTGGTTTCCGCTGGGGATGCGGCTTCGGCGCCTGCGGCCAGACGTTGTGCACGTCAATGTCGCGGGCGGCACCGGCGGAATCGGTGTGGTCGCGGCCGCCCGGGCCTTCACCGGCGCGACCGTCGCGCTCACCGAGCATAATGTGCCACCGGAAGGACTCTCGACCCGGCAGCGGCTGACGCACGTCATCATCGATCGCACCGCGCACGTGACACTCGCCGTCTCGCGGTACAACGCGACGCTTCGCCGGCGTCGTTCGAGCGTGCGAGAGCGCACGTTCGCGTCGGTCTTGAACGGGGTACCGCTGCCATCCGATCCGCCGCAGACCCGCGCCGAGGCGCGCGCGCACGTCCGGGCAGAGCTCGCCATACCGGAAGGCGAGCCCGTGATCGGCTGCGTCGTGCGGCTGGTCGATGGCAAGGGTCTGCCCGATCTCATGCGGGCGTTCGCACGGCTGCGCGAGACGCATGCGTGCCGCCTGCTCCTCGTGGGCGACGGCCCGCTCGCCGCCGAGCTCGAACAACTGGCCGCGCAGCTCGGCGTCTCGAACGCCGTGCACTTCGCCGGCCGCCAGGACGACCCGTTCCCGTACATGGCCGCGATGGACATCTTCGCGCTCGCCGTCCCCGCCGGCTCCATGTCGATCGCGCTGCTCGAGGCGATGGCGCGCGGCGTCGCGCCGGTGATCACGTTCTGCGGACCGGAAGAGGCCGTCATCGACGGCGAGACGGGGCTCGCGGCGCCGCCGTCCGACCCCGAAGGGCTCGCACGGGTGCTCGACCGGTTGCTCGCCGATACCGACCTGCGCCGGCGTCTCGGCGACGCCGCCGCCGAGCACGTGCGCCGGCACTTCTCGATGACGCGCGTCGCGAACGACGTGCTCGAGGCCTACGCTTCCGCGCGCGCGGGCCACGTCACCGGCCGCCTGCGCGCGGATGCCCCGCCGAACCCGCGGCCGGGCGGCGACTGACTGTGGCAACAGGCGTCCGTTATTGACCGAGGGAGCGTTCGCGCTCCATCCTCTGGAAGGCGTCTCCGTCGACATGCCCGATCTTCGGATCGAGCCGAAGACCCGCGGTAAATCCACGTATGTAGTGCGGGATCGACCGCAGGCGGCGCGGGCGCCTCAGACGCACGACGGCGACCACCGCGCCGGCGATGATCTCCCACTGCTCGAGCACGAACAGCCGCGCCGCGCGCCAGTCGCCGCGGCGTACGAACCGCGCGTAGTTGGCCCCGAGTTCGTAGCTGTAGCTGTCGAACAGCGCCCTGAGCTCAGGGAATGGGCGGAACCCGTTCGTGTGCACCACTTCGACTTGCGCCGAGGCGATCCAGTGCGCCGAACGGTAGGCCTTGTACGCGAGCGCGGCGTCGGAGTTGATCGTGTACATGTCCGTCGGCCCGAGCACCTCATCGAACCCGCCGGCACGACGCAGGAAGGACTTGCGCGCGCTCATGTTCGCGCCCGACCCGAGGCAGGCGATCTTGCGCCGCTGGCCGGGCTCGTGGATGTTCGGCGGCAGAAGCGTCTCGGGGAACCATCCCTGCCGGCCATCGTACGGCGGCGCTTTCAGCTGTCCGAAGACGAATTCCAGCGACGGATCCGCATCGAAGCTCGATACGATGCGCGATAGCCAGTCGCACTTCGGCACAACGTCGTCGTCCGTGAACGCGACGATCTCCGCACGCGCGAGCGCGGCGCCGAGGTTGCGCGCCGGGCACGCGCCGTTGCGCGGCATACGGCGATAGTGGAAGCGGCTATCGAACCCTGCCACGACGCACTCGGTGGCATCGCCGTCGGTCTGGTCCATCACCAGCACTTCGAAGTTCTGCAGCTCGCCGGCGGCGATGCCGCACAATGCCTCGCGGAGGTAGTCCGCCCGGTTCCGCGTCGGAATGACGACGGAGACGCGCGGCGCTGCCTCGCCGCCTTCCCGCGCCCCCGGCTCCGAGACGCCGGTGCCGTGATGAGCTTCGTTCACCACAGCCACTCCTCCCAGTCGTCGAACCGGCCGTCGAGCGCAGCCCGGAACAGCCGGTCGCCATCCCACGAGGTCACCATCGTGCGCGGCAGCGTTCCCGGCGGCCGGCGATGCTCGCAGGCCGCATAGACGAACCGGTAGCCGGCGAGCCGCGCCGCCTCGGCCGCGTCGGGGTGCCAGTCGGCCCGGCGGCCCACCGGGAAGGCAAACTCCTCCGGCGTGACCCCGAGGTGCGTTTCGATCGCGAGCCGCGAGCAACCGAGCTCGTCCGCGAGGGCGTCCGTCGACAACCCGGAGAGCCGGCTGTGCGTCACCGAGTGACTCCCCACGCTCATCCCCATCCCCATCAACTGCTCGATCATCCGCCAGTCCAGGAACAGGCCGGCGTCGAGTCCGCCCGGAACGCGGCCGCTGGCCCAGTCCGTCACGACAAAGAGCGTCCAGGGGATGCCCATATCGCGAAGCACCGGCGCAGCATGCACAGCGACGCTCGCCAGGCCATCATCGAAGGTAAGCGCGAGCGCCTTCTGCGGTGGGCCGTCGCCGCCCGCGACCACGGCAGGCGGCACGAACTCGTAGCCGAGCGCCAGCGCCGTCTCGAGCTGGTGCCTGAACCGCCGCGGGGACACGTCGTTGATCCCCCACTGCCGCGTCCCGACAGAGTGGTAGCAGAGCACCCGGGGACGCGCCGCGCCGGGCCCGCGCCCTCTTGCCGATAACAGCAGTCGCTGCAGGCCGACGCGCGCGGACGCGACACCCGTGCGGGTAAGCCCCACCCTGCGAAACTGCTTCCGGGTCCGTTCGTTCATCCCGCAGTGCTCGCGCTCGCGCAGCGTTACGCCCTCCAGCGGGCTGAACCATAAGGCCGCGTGGTTGAGGATCGGTCAATCCTGACCGCGCGGGCAGTCCAAGTCCCGTGCGCCCGGAACCAGCATCAGAGAGGCGGCCGCCCGTCTTCCGCGCTGGCGGTGGGATTTCCTAGACTTCGCACCCTGCCGTTCTCCACCTACCCTCAATGTCGCGACTCTAGCCTGATCGCATGCTCGCCGGCGATGCCGCAGTTCTCGATGAGGCCCGGACCGCGCCGGATGCCACGCATGGCGGCGTGGCGCCCGGCCATGCGCGTGTCGCGAAGAACATCGTCGTCCTGCTGGCATCGCAGCTCGTCATCTGGGTCGCCGGCTCCGGCCTGGGCATCCTCTTGCCCCGATACCTCGGTGATACGGACATTGGCCGCCTGTCGTTCGCCATCTCACTCACCAGCTTCTTCGCCGTGGTCGTGATATTCGGCGCCGATACCTACCTTGCGCGCGAAGTCGCCCGCCGTCCGGAGTCGGCGGGCGTCCTCGCCTTCAACGCGCTCGTGTCGCGCGTCCCGCTGCTGATCGGCGCGATCGGGGCGGCCGTGCTGCTCGTCAACGGCCTGCACTATGCCGGCCCGACAAAGGACCTCGTGTACGTCCTGAGCGGCACCATGGGCCTGACGCTGGTCAACAGCGTCCTCGCGGCGACCCTGCAGGGCCTCGAGCGCATGACGCTCACATCGACCGCCGGCATCATCGAGAAGATCATCTCCGGCGTGCTCGGCGTGGGCGCCGTTGCGCTCGCGGGCATGGGGATGATCGAGTATTCGCTCATCCTGCTCGCCGGCGCGAGCGTCTCGACGTCGATCATCGCCTTCCATTTCGTCCGCGTGGCGCGCCTGTCGTTCAAATTCGATCTCGACGTGTCGAAGGAACTGTTTCGCGGCGGCGCGCCGTTCATGCTCTGGGCTGTCGCGCTACTCATCTACGGCACGGTCGATATCACGATGCTGTCGATCATGACCCGCGACGACGTCGTCGGCTGGTACTCCACCGCCTACCGGTTCATCGGGATCGCGACGTTCTTCCCCACAGCCATCACCATGGCGCTGCTGCCGAACATTTCGAATGTCGGCGTGTCGGAGTCCCGCCCACTCATTCGCCGCTGCCTCGATATTGCGATGCTGCTCAGCGTCGCGCTCACCGTGTTCTTCTTCGTTGGCGCCAGTGCGATCATCAGCTTCCTCGGCTACCCGGAAGGCTTCCGGCACACGGTGCTGCTCCTGCGCATCCTGTCTCTGCACATCCCCCTGACCACGTTCGCGATGGTGGCCGGCACGGTCGTGATCGCCTCCAACAGGGAATCTGCCCGCACGAAGGCCGGGGTGATCGCCGCGGTGGCGAACCCGATCATGAACCTCGCCGCCATCCCGTTCTTCACCCACGCCTACAACGACGGCGCGATCGGCGCGGCGATCACGTCGGTGATCATCGAGGTGTTCATGACCTCCGTGATGTTCGCGCTGGTGCCGCGCGGCACCTTCCATCGCGCGAACCTGAGCCGCTTCCTGCGCGCGGCCCTCGCCGGCGCTGTGATGGCCGCACTCATGATCGCCGCCTCGCCCGGCGGCCTCATCCCGATGGCGCTGCTCGGCGGGCTCGGCTTCGGCGTGGCGGCGCTGCTCGTGCGCGCGATTACGATCGGCGACATGACGAGCATGGCCGGCACCGTCATGAGGCGAAAGAACGCCTCGGCCGCCGCCTAGTCGAGCTGCTTCACGACCTGCGCGGGGACGCCCGCCGCCAGCGAATCCGGCGGCACGTCGCGCGTCACGACGGATCCGGCGCTGACGACGGCTCCATGCCCGATCGTCACGCCGGGCAGGATGATCGCGCCCGTGCCGATGTACGCGCCGTCTTCGATCACAACCGGCGTCGGCTGAAACTCCGGCGTGAAGCGCTGCTCGCCCGATCCGAGCCGGTGCCGCGCCGTATACACGCGTGTGAACTGCGCGATCTCGACCCGCGAACCGATCGTAATGGGCCCGTCGAGGTTCAGCAGGACGCCCAGGCTGATGATGCTGTCGTCGCCGATGCGCAGCCGGCGGTACGGGTCCGCGCCGGCCCCCGTGAGCGTCAGGTAGCCGACGATGCTGACGTGTTCGCCCATCCGCACGCCGAGGAGCCGGTAGAGCGCGGTCCGGACGCTCATCATCGAGTGGTCGGGGAGGAACAGGCACACCAGCCTGACCAGCTTCATCCGCAGCCGGAACATCTCCGCCGCAACCCGCAGCTCCCGCACAATCCTCGCCGGCACGCGCCCTCCCGTGGATGATCGGCACCCGGAATCCGCCAGTATAGGCCGCCGGCCCTCCGGGGCGCGGCAGGCGGCGGGGCTTCTCGACATCGCCTCAACGCGCCGTAGACAGGGCGTTAACAGCCTCTCAATAGTCTTCCATGTAGACATAGTGGCGGCTCAACCCGGCCGCGCCAGGAGATAGATGCCCCCTCGGATCGCGTTCGTCATCGAGCAGGCGCTCGGCCATGTCGCCTACGGCGCCGGCTTGCGGCGCGCGCTCGCCGGCCGTGACGACGCCGAGCTCGTCTGGATTGAGGTCCCCTTCCAGCCCGAAGGCCTCGGCCGCCTGCCACTCGTGCGCAACAACTGGACGCTGCGCGGCAGCCTGGAGGCCGCCCGCAGCATCCGCCGCGAGGACGCCCGGCGCCCGCTCGATGCCATGTTCATCCACACGCAGACCATCGGCCTCTTCGCCGGCGGCCTCATGCGCCGCATCCCGACGCTGCTCTCGCTCGACGCGACACCGATGAATGTCGACACGCTCGCCGGACCCTACCAGCACCAGGTGTCACCGGCCCCGGTCGAGGCGCTGAAGCGCCTGCTGCACCGCCGAATGGTGGCGCGCGCCCGCTACTTCACGACCTGGTCCGCGTGGGCGAAGGACTCCCTGGTGAGGAACTACCGCGCCGACGCCGCGCGCGTGCAGGTGCTGCACCCGGGCACCGACATGACGCTGTTTCCTCCGACCGCGATGCGGCCGAGCTCTCCCGCAGCGCCCCTGCGCGTGCTCTTCGTCGGCGGCGACTTCGGGCGCAAGGGCGGCGACGTGCTGGTCGATGCATGGCAGCGGCTGCCCGCCGGCTCGTGCGAGCTGGACATCGTGACGGGCAGCGATGTCGCACCACGGCCGGGCCTGCGCGTGCATCCCGGCCTGAAGCCGCACTCACCGGAACTGCTCACGCTCTACGGACAGGCAGATGTCTTCGCGCTGCCGACGCGCGGCGACTGCCTCGCCGTCGTGCTTGGCGAGGCCATGGCCGCATCCCTGCCGATCATCACGACGCGTGTCGGCGCGCACGCGGAGGCCGTCGACGACGGCATGACCGGCTACCTCGTCGAGCTCGACGACGCACCGGCGATCGCCGCACATCTCGCACGCCTCGCCGAAGACCGCGCCCTGGCCGCATCGATGGGCGCCGCATCGCGCGCGCTCGGAGAGGCCCGCTTCGATATGAACCACAACGCCGCGCGGATCGCCGACATGCTCGTGGACCTCGCGGCGGGGAACAGCATCCCCGCCGCGCCGGAGCAGCCACGCGCGGTCCGCGAACGGGAGCCCGTCGCATGAATGTGCTCGTGACCGGCGGCGCCGGCTTCATCGGCGCGCACCTCGTCGACCGCATTGTCGGCACGACGGACGACCACGTCGTCGTGCTCGACAACCTCCGCCGCGGACGCCGGCAACGCATTCGCCAGCACGAGCCGTACCTCACGTTCGTCGAAGGCGACATCCGCGACCGCGACGTGCTGCGGTCGGCGATGCAGGGCTGCGACGTCGTGTATCACCTCGCGGCGCAGTCGAACGTTATGGGCGCCATCGAGGATGCGGAGTACAGCTTCACGACGAACGTCGGCGGCACGTTCAACGTGCTTCTGACGGCGGCCGAGCTCGGCGTGCGACGCGTTGTGTTCAGCTCGTCGCGCGAGGTGTACGGCGAGCCCGAGTACGTACCGGTCGATGAGGACCACCCGCTGCGCCCGAAGAACCCCTACGGCGCCAGCAAGCTAGCCGGCGAGGCCTACTGCCGCACGTTTGCGCATTGTTACGGCATCGACGTCGCCGTCTGCCGGCTCGCGAACGTGTACGGCGTCGGCGACCGCGACCGCGTCATCCCCCTCTGGCTCGAACGTGCGTCCGGCGCCCGCGACCTCGAGGTGTTCGGCGGCAACCAGATCCTCGATTTCGTCTGGATCGGCCGCGTGGTCGATGCGCTTCTGCACGCCGGCGAGCACGGCCTGCCGGAGACCACGAACATCGGCAGCGGCACCGGCACGTCGATCCTCGAGCTGGCGGCGCGCATCATCTCCGTCGCCGGCTCCAGCGCGCGGTCCGTCCGCCTGCCCGCGCGCGGCCCGGAGGTCGGGCGCTTCGTCGCCGATACGTCGCGCATGCGCGCGCTCGGCCTTGAGCCCGACGCGGACCCGCTCGCGCACCTGCCGGAGGTCGCGCGCTCGTACGGGGTCATGGTGCCTGCGTAGATGGCGCGCACGCTTCTCGTCATCGGCGACCGGCTCGATGCCATGGAACAGCAGGCGGTGCGCCCGCGCCGCGACCACGAAGCGCTCGCCGCCCACCTCGGCGCCGACGTGCTCGACGCGAGCGTGCTCGAACGCCCGCGCGGGCGCATGTTCGACGGCGCCGCGATCGCGCGCGTCGCCGCGCGACGCGCCATGGACTACGACAACGTCTTCTGCGATAGCGAGCACATCGCGATCCCGCTCTCCTGGCTCCTTCGCTCAAACAAGGAGCGGCCGCGGCTGACGTTCATCGCCCACTACCTGACGCCGATGAAGAAGCGCGTGCTGGTCCGCCTGCTGCGGACGCCGAAGCACACGGACTCCGTGATCGTGCACTCAGCGACGCAGGAAGCACGCGCGCTCGCGCTCGGCTTCGGCCGCGCGCAGGTCGAGCGCATCCCGTACCAGGTCGATGCGGCATTCTTCTCTCCGCAGGGCGCCGCCGCCGACGACTACATCGCGAGCGCAGGTCAGGAGTTCAGGGACTACGCGACGCTGCTCGCCGCGGTCGATGACCTGCCGGTACGCGTCGATATCGCCGCCGGCAGCCACTGGTCGCGGCGCAAGAAGGACTTCGGCCGTGCGGCCCTGCGGGACGTGCGCGTCGAACGCCGCGGCTATCGCGAGCTGCGCGCGATGTACGACGGCGCGCTCTTCGCCGTGGTGCCGCTGCACGACGTTGACTTCCAGGCCGGCATCATCACGATCCTCGAGGCCATGGCAATGGGCAAGGCCGTCGTCGTGAGCCGCACGCGCGGCCAGAGCGGCACCATCAGCGGCTCGCTGATGGAGGCCGGCGCGCTCCGCGACATCGGCGAGCAGACCTCGCCTGAAGCGACCGGGATCTACGTCCCACCCGCTGACGCCGCTTCCCTCCGCGACGCGATCTCGTACCTGCTCGAGCGCCCGGACGTCGCCCGCCGCATGGGCGAAGCCGGACGCGAGCACGTCCTGTCGTCGTTCACGCTCGAGCACTTCGTCGACCGCGTCGGCGCCGTCATCGCGCCGGAGACGGCCGCGCGGATGGCGCACGCATGAGCCTCGCGCTCCAGGCTGCGGCCGCGCTCGCCGCGATCCCCTTCGTCGGCGGTTCGCTGTACCTCGGCCTGCTGTCGCTCATCGCGATGCTCCCCGAGCGCCGGCAGGTGGCGCACGCGGGCGAGCCGTCGCGCCGGTTCGCGTTCGTCGTCCCCGCGCGCAACGAAGCGCCGCGCATCGCCGCGCTCATCGAGAGCATCCGCGCGCTCGACTACCCGCCGCAGCTCGTGCGCGCGCTCGTCGTCGCCGACAACTGCGGCGACGACACCGCCGCCGTCGCACGCGCGGCGGGCGCGGACGTCGTCGAGCGCTTCGACCGCGACGACATCGGTAAGGGCTACGCGCTCGCGTTCGGCCTCGCGCACGTTGCCCCCCCGTACGATGCAGTCGTCTTCGTCGACGGCGATTGCACGGTAAACACCGCATGCCTCTCGGCGATCTCGCTAAAGCTGGACGAAGGCGCGGAAGCCGTGCAGGCGTACTACGTGATGGCGCCGGAGCGCGACTCGCGCGCCGCCGCTGTACGCTCGCTGGCGCTGACGCTCGTGCACTACGTCCGCCCCCTCGCGAAGGAGCGGCTGCACGCGAGCGCCGGGCTGAAGGGCTCCGGCATGTGCTTCACGCGGACGCTGATCGAAGACATCGGCTGGTCCGCCACCGGCCTCGCCGAGGACGTCGAGCAGCACGTGCGCCTGCTGCGTGCCGGGCATCGCGTCGCGTTCGCACCCGGCGCCGTTGTCACCGGC
>DASUKS010000068.1:0-5299 GCA_036278595.1 Dehalococcoidia bacterium | reverse complement strand
CCGAGCTGCATCAGCTCGTGCGCGGCGTCACCGAGCGCCTGCAAGACTTCGACACGCTCAGCGCGACGCGCATGGTCGAAGGCTTCGTCGAGGATCTCTCGAACTGGTACGTGCGCCGCAGCCGCCGTCGCTTCTGGAAGTCGGAGAGCGACGCCGACAAGCAGGCGGCCTACGCCACCCTCTGCGAATGCCTGACCACGCTCACCCGCCTCCTCGCGCCCTTCACGCCGTTCCTCGCCGAGGAGCTCTACCAGAACCTCGTCCGCTCGTTCGAAGCCGCCACTCCGGAAAGCGTGCACCTCGCCGACTGGCCGGAGGCCGACGAATCGAAGATCGACCGTGCCCTCTCCGCCGACACGCGTCTCGTCATGCGCGTCGCCTCCCTCGGCCGCGCGGCGCGGGCGAAGGCGCAGATCAAGGTGCGCCAACCGGTCGCCGAGCTGCTGGTGAAGCTGCCGACCGCCGGCGAGGAGGAGGCGCTCGAGCGCCTCGCGCCCCAGCTGCTCGACGAGCTGAACGTGAAGGCGCTGCGCATCGTCCGCGATGAGAGCGACTTCCTGCGCTTCGAGGTGAAGCCGAACCTGAAGCTGCTCGGCCAGAAGTACGGCCGCGACGTGCAGGCGATCGCGAAGTCGCTCGCGTCGATGCCCGACGCCGAGCTGTCAGGGATCGCGCGCGCCGTCGCTGCCGGCGACACAGTCGACGTGGCCGGCAAGTCGCTCGCTCCCGATGAGCTGCTGGTGAACGGCCGCGAGCGCGAAGGCTTCGCCTCGGCCGAAGAGGGCGGCATCGTCGCGATCGTGTCAGAGGAGATGACGCCGGAGCTGCTGCAGGAAGGGCTGGCGCGCGAGATCGTGCATCGCATCCAGAACCTGCGCAAGGAAGCCGGCTTCGAGATCGCTGACCGCATCAAGACCTACTACAAGACGGAGGACGGCGACGGCGCCGAGCTGCACGCGGTCATGCAGCGGTTCTCCGACTACGTCCGTCAGGAGACCCTCACCGTCGAGCTCTCCTCCGACGCCCCTCCGCACGGCGTCCACACCGAAACCGCCCAGCTAGGCGGGCGTACGGTTACGCTGTCGGTCGTGCGTGTATAAGCACGGTGGTTGGAGAACTGCGGCGCCCGAATACCCTCGGCCGGGTTCCGCTGCGAGCGCCGATGTAGCGCTGCGGCCGCACGGCAGCGGCAGGGGCGGCCCTGCGTGGCCGCCCGTCGCCGGATTCACCACGCTGGTACGCGCTCGCGCCCGCCGTGGCAGAAGCAGAATGCGTGCGTAGCGGCGCAGCTTCAGCTGCGCCCTTGCATCCGCCGCGCTCTCACCTCTCGCTCCTCTCCCCTCACTCCTATCGGTGCCCATCTGCGTTATCTGCGGATCAACCATCTGTGCCCATCTGTGGCCATCTGTGGATCACGACATCGGCGATCACCCCGACCCCCACGGCCGCCCACAGGCACACGACCGGCATGATCGGCGCATGGAAGCGCGGGTCGGCGAAGAACGCCACGTGCACCAGCGTCCAGTACACCACGATCGACACCAACAGCAGCCGCACCCCGCCCGCTGCGCCATGCGGGAACGACAGCCATCGCACGATGCCCGCGAGCGCCAGGACGAGCAACCCCCAGTAGTACACGTCCGACAGCCGAGACAGCGCGTGGAACATCCCCACGTCGAACACGTGCCGCTCGGCGTGCCCGTCGACCCAGCGCAGCGCCTCGTGGTCGCTGTAGTACAGGATCCCCACCTTTCGCACGGCGAGCGTCACCTCCCGCGCCGGATGATGCGCCGCGTACGACAGCCCTTCGCGGAACCCGTCATTGCTGA
This sequence comes from Dehalococcoidia bacterium, assembly GCA_036278595.1. Taxonomy (GTDB): domain Bacteria; phylum Chloroflexota; class Dehalococcoidia; order DSTF01; family JACRBR01; genus JADMII01. The sequence continues at coordinate 3,470 of DASUKS010000068.1, read as the reverse complement.
TCTTCGCTTCCGCCCGCGGCTCCGAGAGATTCGGGTACCGGAACACCAGCTCGTTCACGATCCGCCCGTGCCCGTCCGCCCCCGCCGAGTGCCCGATGTAGAAGTCCACCCCCGCGTTTGTCGAGATCACGACCGGCGACCCCGACTCGACGAAGTTCCGTATCGTCCACGGCGCCACGACCGCCGCCGCCGCGATCCCCACCACCACGAACGGCGCCGCAGTTCGCCCCGCGATGCTCTCGCGCCAACCACGACCTGCGACCCGCGACTTGCGACCTGCGACCTCGTCCGAACTGCGACCATCGATCCACGCCCAGAACGGCACCGCCACGACGGGGATCAGCGCCGCCTGCCCGCGGATCAACGCCGCGTACCCGACCACGACGCCCGCCAGGACCAACAACCACGCGCTGCGCCGGAGCGAAGCCTCGATGATCAACCACACGCCGAGCAGCAGCACGAATGTGAATGCCGTCTCGCTCAGCGTCACGTCGGCGAAGAACACGGCGCTCGGCAGCAGCGCGTAGAGCGCCGCCGCGATCAGCCCGGTGCGCGCGTCGAACGCCCGCCGCCCGATGAGATACACCAGCACGACCGTGCCCGACGCCAACAGCGCGTTCACTACGAGCGCCGCCCGCACGCTGTCGCCCGAAAGCCGGTACACCGCCGCGAGGATGAACGGATAGCCGGGCGGCCAGAACAGCGTCGTCGTCCCGTTCGGATTGACGTACCCAGCCGCTTGCGCCAGCGACCGCCCGAGCAGGTCGTACCGCCCTGCGTCATCGTTCAGCGTCGGCACGAAGCGCGCGTACGCGATGAACGCCAGCCGCACCGCGAACGCCAGCAAGGCGATCCCAGCCACCGTCGCCCGCTCGGACAGCATCGCCCGCGAACCGACAGCGCCGCCGCCCGTCTCGGCGCCGGTCGGTCCGGCCTTCACCTCACTGGCGACCTCTTCCATCACGCGCGCAAGTGTACCCCGCGGCCGTCCGCCGGCGGCTCCTGCTCTCTCGGACGGCGCCTCTCGATCGGTATGCAGCACCATCGCTGATCGAGCAGCTTCCCTCTCCACAATGTGCAGACGGATCGGGGGAGAGGTAGTGTGCGCAGCGTGCGGTGCGTTGGATGCTAAAACCCGCGCGCTATATTCTGACGCCGCGATGGAAGGACAGGAGCTTCGAGGCAAGGCCGCGATCACCGGGCTCGGCATCTCCGAGATGGGCCGCGTCTACACGCGCGACGCCCGCGAGTTCGCGGCCGAGGCGATCCACCGCGCCGTCGAGGACGCCGGCCTGCGCAAGGAGGACATCGACGGCCTCCTCGTGAACCCCGGCGTCACGCCGCTCGGCGGCATGGGCGGCGTCGGCCTCCAGAACGACCTCGGGCTCGCCAACCTCCGCCTGCTTTCGAGCATGAACGTCGGTGGCGCCACCGCGAACGTCATGGTGCAGTACGCCGCGATGTCGGTCATCCACGGCCTCGCCAACCACGTCGTCTGCGTCTTCGCCGACGCGCCCCTGCGCCCGAAGGGCCCCGGCGGCGGCGCCGCCTACGGCGCGATGGGGCGCTCGATCCGGCCGCAGGGCATGGGCGGGCTCTATACGGCGTTCGGCGTCTTCGGCGTCAACGCCCACTACGCGCTCGCCACCCGTCGCCACATGGCCATGTACGGCACGACGAGCGACCAGCTCGGCGCCATCGCCGTCGCAGAGCGCGCATGGGCGCAGAAGAGCCCGCTCGCGGAGCACAAGGAGCCGATGTCGCTCGATGACTACCGCAACTCGCGCTGGGTGGTCGAGCCGCTGCACCTGCTCGACTGCTGCCTCGTCTCCAACGGAGGCATCGCCGTCGTGGTCTCCCGCGCCGACGAAGCGAAGGACCTGCGGCAGCCGCCCGCGTACATCCTCGGCATGGGACAGGGCCACCCCGGCGACTTCCGGCGTAAGGGCTGGGACGTCGAGACCCAGACCGGCGCGCCGATCGCGAAGGAGAAGGCGTTCGCGATGGCCGGCGTCACCGTCGATGACGTGGACATCCTGCAGGCCTACGACTGCTACACCTACACGGTGCTCGTCACGCTCGAGGACTACGGCTTCTGCGCGAAGGGCGAGGGCGGCCCGTTCGTCGAGGACGGCAAGCTCGGGCCGGACGGCAGCCTGCCCACGAACACCGGCGGCGGCCAGCTCAGCGCCTACTACATGTGGGGCATGACGCCGCTGTCCGAGGGCATCATCCAGGCCCGCGGCCAGGGCGGCGAACGGCAGGTCCCGAAGAACGACATCGTGCTCGTCACCGGCAACGGCGGCATCCTCGACCACCACAGCACCCTCGTCCTCTCGCTGCAGGCGTGACATCGGCCGAACCGGCGTTCCTCTACCGCTTCGGCCTCGAACCCGAGTCCGCCGACCGCCTCGAAGCGCTCTGCGAGGATGCAATGAGCCGTGGCTTTCCGCACGGAGTCTCGGTCGTCGACGAGAATCAGCGCACCGACGCTTCCGTAGCAGCGCGCGAGTCGTTGGATCTATATTTCACGGTAGTGAAGACCGGCCGTAGGCGAACCCACTACGGGTGATCCTGCCTCATCCGGTCACCGATGCCCACGCGGCGCGCTTCAACGCGCCATTCCGTAGATCGACGGACGAACGCTGTGGTCGCGATTGATGGACCGCTGGCAACCCTTCTGGACACGTCGCAACAACTGGGCGATCGTGTCGCCGCTGCCAAGCGTCTCGAGCATGAGGAGAATCTCGCGGTTATCGAAGCGCTCGTCCGCGTCGCCCAGCAGCTTGATGTCCCGCCGGAGTTGGGCGAAGCGGCCGGGCGGACGCTCGGCCGCCTGTGCTTTGCGCGCGCGCGTGACGTCCATGAGGTCGACCTGGCGATGTTCTCGGATGAAGCTGGCGAGGCGTATGACCAGGAAATCGGCCGCCTCCAGCGCCTCCATCCCGAAGTCATCATGCGCAGCGCCGTGTGATCTCGCTGGTTCCGGCCTACCTCGGCCCTTCGCGCCGGTGCTGGTAAACTTGCCCCCGTGGCCACGATGAGCAGTCGCAAGACCCACGGCGTCACCTTCGGCGACGTCCGCAAGATCATGCTCGCCCTCCCCGGCGTCACCGAAGGCACCAGCTTCGGCACCCCGGCGTTCAAGGTGCGCGGCAAGTTCTTGTCACGCTTGCGCGAAGACGATGTCCTCGTCCTCAAGCCGGTCGATGACATCGAGCAGCAGTTCGCCACTACCGCGGCTTTACGGCCATCCTCGTCCGCCTGTCGGCCGTAGACCGCGCACAACTGCAGGACTTGATCGAACAGGCGTGGAGCCGGCTCGCGGGCAAGAAGCTGCTCGCCGCGCACCCCGCAATCGGAGGCAGCTGATGACCGAATACGGACTCCCGCTCCCCGAAGCCGACGAAGAGTCGCGCGAGTTCTTCGATGGCGCGCGCCGGCATCAGCTCATGCTGATGCGCTGCAAG
>DASUKS010000067.1:0-13239 GCA_036278595.1 Dehalococcoidia bacterium | reverse complement strand
TATTTTGTGTGTTTCTCACTGAATACTCATCAGTCGCTTGCATCCGCCCCACAGTCGGAAGCCTCGGCTCCGGACGCTCGCCATACGATGCAGCATTGCGCCCGCTACATCGCTCCACTATCGCCATGCTTTGCTCGCACTATCCGCATCGACCCGTGCTGGATCGCGGAACCCTGCGATGATACGCTGGCGCACCGCAGAACGGAACACCGCAGGATGAAATTTCATGTCCAATTTCGAGAAGATCACCTACGAAACGCACGGCCGCATCGCGACGGTCACCATCAACCGCCCCGAGCGCATGAACGCCATCGACACGCAGACGTCCGCAGAGCTGAACGAGGCGTTTACATCGTTCCGCGATGATGACGATCTCTGGGTCGCGATCCTCACCGGCGCCGGCGACCGCGCCTTCTCCGCCGGCAACGATCTCGTCGCCATGTCGCAGGCCCAGCAGTCCGGCTCCGCATCCACCGCCGCCGCCTACCTGCGCGCGCCGTTCGGCGGCATCACCCGCAACTTCGAGTGCTCGAAGCCGATCATCGGCGCCATCAACGGCTACTGTCTCGCCGGCGGGCTCGAGATCGCCCTCTCGTGCGACATCCGCGTCGCCGCCGAACACGCGCAGTTCGGCCTGCCCGAGGTCACGCGCGCGATCATCCCCGGCGCCGGCGGCACGCAGCGCCTCCCCCGCACGATGCCGCTCGGCCTCGCGCTCGAGCTCATGCTCACCGGCGGTCGCTTCGATGCCGCCTGGGCGCTTCGCTACGGCCTCGTTAACCACGTCGTGCCGAAGGAACAGCTCATGCCGAAGGCGACCGCGATCGCGAACGCGATCTGCGAGAACGGCCCGCTCGCGGTGCGCCTGGTCAAGGAGGCCGTGTACGCCGGCCTCAACAGCACGCTCGCCGAAGGCCTGAAGTTCGAGAACGAACAGTCGCGCAAGGTCCTCGGCTCCGAGGACGCGCGCGAGGGGCCGCTCGCCTTCGCGCAGAAGCGCAAGCCCAACTACAAGGGCCGTTGACCGAAGCGGACACCCTCGCGGGCGCGCTCGCTGCCGGCAACGCCTGGCTCGAGCTCGGCTGCGACGTCATCGACACCCCGTACGCCCGCATCGTCCACAGCCCGTCCGGCGTGCGGCAGCCATTCGGCTTCGTCCTTGGCATCCGCGCAGGCTCACCGCGAGAGATCGACGCGCTCTTCGCCGAGGTCGACCGCGCGCTCGCCGGCTGTCCCATCACCTATCGCGTCGCACCCCAAACGCCCTCCCCGTTCGAGGCGCGCCTCGCGCTCGAAGGATGGTCGTGCCAGCCGCTGCTGCTCATGCTCCTCGAAGGAACGCTGTCCGGTTCGCCACCCCCATGCGATGTCCGCCCCGTCGAGACCGACGACACCTGGCGCGACTGGTTCGTGCTCAACGCCGAGAACCGCCCCGAAGACGACTCCGTCGCGCGGTCGCGGCAGCACAAGTGTCCGCCCGTCCGCTACTGGCAGGCCTACGTCGATGACGAACCCGCCGGCTTCTTCTCAGCGTGGGAAGGCATCGACGGTATCGGCGTGACGGAGAATCTTCATGTGCGCGAACAGTATCGCCGCGGCGGCGTCGCGACCGCACTCGTGCACCGCTGCGTCGAAGACGCCCGCGCGCGCGGCGGCGGCGCTATCACACTCGGCTGCAACCCCGACGACTGGCCGAAGACCTGGTACGCCCGCCTCGGCTTCCGTCCCATCGGCATGGCCCGCATCTACACCCGCGAAGCGCCGACGCCCCCAACCGCCACCTGACAATCCCCATCACGCCACCCGCGCGCAGCGCGCCCCCGCTGCGCCGCGACCTCCAACATCCAACATCTAACATCCAACATCCCCCGCATAGCGCACTACACAGGCATCACACCACCAACCGACGCGCTACCCTGACGCCATGCCCGATCAATCGAACGCCCTCCGCCCCTCCAGCGGCGGCGGCCGCACCTTCCTCGGCGTGCGCAAGATGGAGCCCCACGACGACGGCGTCCATCTCTTCGATGATGACGGCAAAGAGCTCGCGATCGTGGCCTACGGCGAGACCGTCTACATCAACGGCCGCGTGATCACCTTCCGCGCGCCGTCGTAGCAACACGAGCACGCCGCCACCTCCCTACGTCCGCGCGTACGCCAGTCCGTCGGCGCGTACGCGAGTACGTACGCCCGTAGCGGCGTAGCTTTAGCTGCGCCCGCTGCGATGCGGCCACCAACGATAATGGCCACCTTCCGCGCGCCGTCATAGCGCACGAGCACGCCGCCACGTCCGTACGTATGCCAGTAGCGGCGTAGCTTTAGCTGCGCCCGCTGCGATGCGGCCACCAACAACCAGCGACCACCTACACGAACAACAGGATCAGCGGCACCACGAAGATCGCGCCCAAGAACAGCGCGAACCCGCGCCGGTCGCGCGTCGCCAGGTGCGCGAGCCGCAGGATGCTGTCCCGGAACGGCGCGAAGCACACCGTCAGCACGACCAGAGATATCCCGGACACCGCCACCATCTCGCAGAACACGATCGTGAACGCGCGCGGCGAATCAAGCAGCAGCGACACGAATAGCTTGTCGACGAACGTCCCGATCTGCGCGCCCATCACGTACGGGATGATGTTCGTCCGCCGCACGATGCCCTTCATCGACAACGGCACCAGGATCGTCAGCGACACCGCAACCGATACCGTCAGCACCGTGATCGCGATACCCAGCACGAACATCGTGAAGCGCCGGTGGAAGAACTCCACCGCCCGCCGCACGCGCGGGCTCGTCGATTCCAACGACGGCAGCGCGGCGTCGAACAGCTTGAGCGAGATCACCGTCGCCACCATCCCGACGACGAACAACCCGAGGTGCGGCATGAACCCCGCGAAGAAGTCCACCACCGGCGCGTACGCGTCGTTCACCCCGCGGATCAGCCCCGGCGACCCGAACCGCACCCCGTCGAGCCATCCGCTCTTCAGCAGCCCGTACCCCACCGGGATCGCCGCCGCGTACACGAACGCCGTCGTCATCAACGCCACCACGCCGATGTACAACCCGTCGGGCTCGCGCCGGCCGCGGATGTAGTACAGGAATCCCACGAACAGCACGATGAACGACGCCCCGAGCCGGCCGCCGCTGATCATGAAGTACGTCGACGTATCGCTGAGGACGCCGCGGCTGAACAGCGTCAGCGCCACCGACGCCACCGGCGAGCCGCTGCCGAGCAGGTACGCGCTGATCCAGCCAAAGCCGAGGTAGTTCACCGACCCGTGCACGTGCAGCGAGTCGATGATCGGGTTGAGTGCGGTCGCGCCACGCTTCATCAGCTGCAGCGACAGGATGAACAGACCCAGCGCGAACGCGCCGGTGAGCGTCCGCCGCGCCAGGCGGTAGCTGACGGTCAGCTTTGGGACAGGCGGGGCCGCAACCAGCGATTCCGGCGACAGCGCCTCGTGCGCGCCCGGCAGCGCCTGCTCTCGGGCCCCGCCGGTCGCCACGGTCAGACCTTCGCCCGCTCGGCAGCGATCAGCACCCGCGCGACTTCCGGCCGCGAGAACTCGCGCGGCGGCTCGATCCCGTCGCGCAGGAACTGACGCACCTGCGTACCTGACAGGATCACCCGGTCGTCCGCCGTGTGCGGGCACGTCTTGCTCGAAGCCATCCCCTCGCACCTCTTGCAGTAGAACGAGTGCTCGAAGAACAGCGGCGTGATGCCGAGCTTCTGCGCGTCGAACTCACCGAAGATCAGCTGCGCGTCGTACGTGCCGTAGTAGTTCCCCACGCCCGCGTGGTCGCGCCCGACGATGAAGTGCGAGCAGCCGTAGTTCTTCCGCATCAGCGCGTGGAAGATCGCCTCGCGCGGCCCGGCGTAGCGCATCGCCGCCGGCAGCACCGAGAGCAGCACGCGGTCCGCCGGGTAGTAGTTCGCCAGCAGCACCTTGTAGCACTCCATCCGGACTTCCGCCGGGATGTCGTCGCCCTTCGTGTCGCCGACGAGCGGGTGCAGCAGCAGGCCGTCGACGATCTCGAGCGCCGCCTTCTGGATGTACTCGTGCGCGCGGTGCACCGGGTTGCGCGTCTGAAACCCGACCACGCGCTTCCAGCCGCGCTCCGCGAACGCGGCGCGCGTCTGCGCCGGGTCCAGCCGGTACTCGGGGAAGCTGGCGTCCGCGCGGCGGCGGAAGACCTGCACCGGCCCGCCGACCAGCACCGGGTCCTGCGCGTACAGCGCCGCCACGCCCGGGTGCTTGTCCTCGGTCGTCCGGTAGACCTTCTCCGCCTCGTGCTCCTTGTCGTACTCGAACTGCTCCGCGACCGTCATCACGGCCAGCGCCGTACCGTTGCCATCGGTGAGCGCGACATCACCGCGCACGCGGTTCGCGTCGTCTTTCGAGACGCTCAGCGTCACCGGGATCGACCACGGCAGCCCCTCCGGCAGGTGCATGCGGTCGACGACGCCCTTGTACTGCGCTTCGGTCATGAAACCGTCGAGCGGCGAGAAGCCGCCGTTCGCCAGCAGCTCCAGGTCCGCCAGCTCGCGCGAGTTCAGCGCCAGCGTCGGCAGCGACCGCGCACGCTCTTCGAGCGCCTTGGCCGCGTCGCCCGTCACCTCGCGCGCGTTCAGCTTGCCGCCGTGCGGCGCAATCAGTCCCTGCTCCGTCCCGTCAGTCAACGTCCTCACTCCTCACCCACTGCTCGTCCGGCGCTCGCCCGTGCACTAGCTGGAAGCGCAAGTCGCGCGAGCCCCAGGAATCGCACCGGCAATGCCCGATCCAACCTCCAACATCCAACCTGTAACCTCGCGCCGAAAGCAGATCGGCGCCGCAAGTCGAACACCGCTCTCTAAAGTGGCGCCGCCGCCACCGCCAGGAGCCCCCGCGCCTCCAGCATCGCGAGCACCTTCGCCACGCTGTCCTGCAGGTCTTCGGCCTCTGTGTCCACCACGACGTCGGCGTTCAGCGGCTCCTCGTACGGGTCGCTGATCCCCGTGAAGTTCTTGATCTCGCCCCGGAGCGCTTTCTCGTACAGCCCCTTCACGTCCCGCCGCGTCAGCTCCGGGATCGAGCACTTCACATACACTTCGATGAACGAGCCGACGTTCCGCCGCACCTCATCGCGGATATCGCGATACGGCGAGATCGCCGACGCCAGCACGCACACGCCGTTGCGCGTCAGCACCTCCGCCACCCAGCCGATGCGCCGGATGTTCGTGTCCCGGTCTTCCTTGCTGAAGCCGAGCCCCTTGCTCAGGTGCGTGCGCACCACGTCGCCGTCGAGCTTCTCGAGCTTCGTGATGCCGCGCTCCCGCAGCACCGGCTCGATCGCGTCAGACAGCGTCGTCTTTCCCGCGCCCGACAGCCCCGTGAACCAGACCGTAAATCCCTGCTGTTCCAACCCTGCCTCTCCTCCGTTGTCGCTTGTCTCCACCCACTCACACGGAACCGGCGCCGCAGCGCCGGCTCACGTTTCCAACCTCTAACATCCAACATCCAACATCGCGTCGAGCGCCCAACGGAGGCCGGGAGCAACTAATCCCCGGCCGCCACTCGCTCGACATCGACCGGCGCATCCGGCACGTGCAGCCCGCACTCCGTCTTGTCGAACCCCTGCCAGCGGCCGCTGCGCGGGTCGTCGCCCGCCGCCACCGGCTTCGTGCAGTTCGTGCAGCCGATGCTTGGGTACCCGCGGTCATGCAGCTCGTTGTACGGCACGCTCTGCTCCAGGATGTACGACCACACCTGCGACTCCGTCCACGACGCCAGCGGGTTGACCTTCACCAGCCCGAACTTCTCGTCCCACTGCACGATGTCCGTGTCCGCCCGCGTCGGCGACTGGTCGCGCCGGATGCCGCTGATCCACGCCCGCTTGCCCGCCAGCGCACGCCGGTTCGGCTCCACTTTGCGGATCTCACAGCAGGCGTCCGGGTCTACCGCCCACAACGCCTCGCCGTGCTGCTTCGCCTGCTCCGACACCGTGATCAACGACATGTAGCCGGCCGGCTCGAAACCGTACTTCTTCGCCGCGATGTCGCGCAGCGCGTACGTCTCCGGGAACAGAAAGTCCGTGTCGATGTAGAAGACTTCGACGGTCGGGTCGATCGCCATCGTCATGTCGAGCAGCACCATCCCCGAAGGCCCGCCGAAACTGCACGCGAGCGACAGCCCCGGCTGATACGCGCCCGCCGCCCACCGCAGGATCTCCTGCGGCGTCTTCCCCTCGAGCGCCAGCGACGCCGCCTTCAGCGCCTCGCCCGAAGGCCGCACGCCACGCGCAGCCCCGTCCGCTTCCGTTCCCTCAAGTGCTTGCATCAGTCCGTCTGCCTACTCAAGAAGCGAGCGCACCGCCCGCGGGCGCAGCCCGCAAAGCTCTCGCTCGCTCTACCCTCGCTCCTCCAGCCGCGGCTAGATCGCGCACTCCCCCTCGCCCATGTCGTCGAGCGTGAACAGCTTGTTCTGCCCCCAGTCGACGTAGGCCATCGGGTCCTTCGTGAACTCGGGGACCGCCTTGTACTCGGCGAGCAACTCCTGGATGTGCGGCTTGCCGACGCGCCGCGACCACTCCGGCAGCTTCTCGCCCTCCTCGCGCTCCTCGACGTACGACGCGATCACCCGGTCGAAGGCGTCCGGCACGTACTTGGCCGGGATCTTCATGATCAGCGTGCCGATACGGCCTTCGCCCTGCCCGCTGCCGCCGAGCAGCATCTGGAACGCCGGCAACTGCCGCTCGCCGCTCCGGATCGCCATGCCGTAGAAGCCAATGTCTCCGATGTGGTGCTGGCCACACGAGTTCGGACAGCCACTGATCTTGATGTGCAGGTCGTTGATCAGCGGGTCCCGGTACTTCCCGTTCGCATTCCGGATCCGCTCCCGCAACTCCGTCCCGAGCCCCTTCGACGACGTCACGCCGATGCTGCACGTGTCCGCGCCCGGGCACGTCATCACGTCGGAGATCGTCATCGCCTGGTCTTCCGCCAGCCCGATGTCCGCGAGCGCCGCGTGCACCGCCGGCAGGTCGTCCTCGTGCACCCAGCGCAGCACGAAGTTCTGCGTCGCCGCCGTGCGGATGTGCCCGTTCGCGTACTTGCTCGTGATGTCCGCGAGCGCGTGCATCTGGTCCACCGTCACGTCGCCGATCGGCAGCAGCACGTACACCGTGCGCCAGCCCGCCTGCTGCTGCCGGATCGTGTTCGTCCGCCGCCAGACGTCGTAGCCCTCGCGCGCCGGCTGGATGCCGCCGTTGCGCGAGGCGTACGAGCCGGTCAGCGGCGTCTCTTCGAGCAGCGCGAAGTCCGGCTCGCGGTACTGCGCATCGAACGACGGTGGCAGCGTCGCCAGCTCATCCTCGTACAGCCGCTTGAACTCGTCGATCCCCAGGCGTGCGAGGAGGAACTTCAGCCGCGCCTTGTTCTTGTTGCGCCGCTCACCCAGGCGGTCCCACACCCGGATCACCGCCTCGATCGTCCGCAACTGCTCGTCCGCCGGGATGAACTCATCGAGCAGTTCCGCGATGCGCGGCGCCGCCCCCAGTCCGCCCCCGATGACGACGCGGAAGCCCTGGACGCCGTCGCGCTCCATTGCCATCAGGCCGATGTCGTGGATCGGGATCATGCCGCGGTCGGCAGGACTCGCCGAGTAGCTGATCTTGAACTTGCGCGGCATCTTCTGGTTCGTGGGATTGCGCAGGAAGTAGCGCAGCGCCGCTTCCGCGTACGGGGTGATGTCGAAGACGCAGTCGTCGGCAATGCCGCTCAGTGGATCCGCGGTGATGTTGCGCACCGTGTTCCCGCACGCCTCGCGCGAGGTCATGCCCACTTTCGCGAGCCGCCGCATCACGTCCGGCACGTCGTCGAGCATCACGAAATGCAGCTGGATCGACTGCCGCGTCGTCACGTGCCCGAGCTTGCGCGGCGCGTAGCGGTCGGCGATCTCAGCGACCGCGTGCAGCATCTCCGGCGTCATCGTCCCGTGCGGTACCTTGATGCGCACCATCTGCCGGTTCTGCTGGCGCTGGCCGTACGTCCCGTGCTGCAGCCGGAACGGCCGGAAGTCATCGCCGAGGCCGCCGCCGGCGCGCCACGCGATCACTTGTTTCTCGAAGTGGTCGATCTCCGCCTTGACGATGGGATCGTCCGTCTTGTCCTGGGCGAACTCGGAACGGACCGCCGCCTTTACGACCATGGTGACCTCGCTTCTCGACGACTAAGTCTATCGACTTAGTCAAGATTATCGGCCAGCACGCGCCCGAGGTCAAGGCTCCGCTGGGCCTAACGGCATCACCACCTATGCTACCCGGGCGATGAGAACGAACGTTTCACGTGAAGCCGTCGCGCCGGGGCCGACGCAGGGGCATCGGCCGCAGTCAACCGTAATGCGGACCCTGCCAGGAAGCGCACGACCCTCCCCACGCGCGGCAGACGCTGGCTCGACCGGCCGAAGGCCAGCAGGCCCGCGGGAACGTAGCGGCGTAGCTTTAGCTGCGCCCCGCTGGAACGTAGCGGCGTAGCTTTAGCTGCGCCCCGCTGGAACGTAGCGGCGTAGCTTTAGCTGCGCCCGGCGGGAACGTAGCGGCGTAGCTTTAGCTGCGCCCGGCGGGAACCTAGCGGCGTAGCTTTAGCTGCGCCCTGCGGAATCGTAGCGGCGTAGCTTTTAGCTGCGCCCTGCGGGAACGTAGCGGTAGCTTTAGCTGCGCCCTGCGGGAACCTAGCGGCGTAGCTTTAGCTGCGCCTCTCCGAGACTGCCGAAGGACAGCAGGTTCGCGGGAACGTAGCGGCGTAGCTTTAGCTGCGCCTCTCCGAAACTGGTGATCCGGTTCAATCCCGGACCTCTCGCCTCCGAGAAGTCGCCCCTGACATGGAATGTGCTAGCCATGCCCGCTGCGATCAGAACCAATGTTTCACGTGAAACAATGCGCCCGAACGCCCGGACGATCCCGCGTGCGTCAGGCCGTCGGCGGCGTCGCGGGCGCCTGCAGCGTGGCGCGCGGCAACCGCACGAAGCTCGCCCGCACAACGACGGGATGCGTCCGCACCACCGGCATCGCATCGGTCGCTCGGGACGATGGACTCACCCGCCGGCCGGGGACATTCTTCGATGATCGGCGTTCCATCGCTCGCATCTCCTGCTCCCCGCTGCTGCCCGCGAAAACGATCATATACCGCCTGTCAATAAGCAGGTGTTCCGGAAGCGTTATCCCTTTGTGAACGCCTTCTCCCCCCTTAACGTCGGCCGCAACTCCGGATGGAACAGCACTGCGCTCGGGCAGATATCCCGCAGCACGCACTCCGGGCAGCGCGGCCGCTGCGCCGTGCAGATGCGCCGCCCGTGCTTGATCAGGCCGATGTGGAAGGCGTAGAACTCATCCTTCGGGACCTCCGTTTCGAGCAGGGCGTGCGCCTTCTCCGGCGTCATCATCGCCTTGCCCGCGCGCTCCGGGATCAACCCCAGCCGGCTCGCGACGCGAAAGACGTGCGTGTCCACCGGCATCGCCGGCCGGCCGAGCGCGAACATCAGCACGCACGCCGCCGTCTTCGGCCCGACGCCGTGCAGGTCGCGCAGCCATGCCCGCGCCTCTTCGAGCGGCAGCTCGCCGAGGAACCACAGGTCGTAGTTGCCGCGCTGCTCCTTGATGTCCCGCAGCGCCGCCTGGATCCGCGGCGCCTTCGTCGGCGCCAGCCCGCCGGACTGGATCGCCTCGATCAGCTCCGGCAACGGCGCCGAAGCGACCTCGTCCCACGTCGAAAACCGCTCGAGCAGCCGCACGAACGCGCGGCCGCTGTTCGCGTCGGACGTGTTCTGCGAGAGGATCGTCAGCACCAACTCGGAGATCGGGTCGTGGTGCGGCCGCCACTCCGGCACGCCGTACGCCTCATCGAGCCGGGCGGTGATCTCCGGGATCCGGCGCACGTTCGGATGCGGCTTCACGCGGGGCTTCCCTGCGGCCTTCGGCACGATCGAAGCATAACAGCGGCCCGTGCGAATCTCGTCCGGTCGGCCGGGGGGCAGGCGCGTCCGCGCTACCGCTTCTCCTGCACACCGCGCACGCGACCCATCACAAGCTCCCCTTCCCTTAGGGAAGGGGTTGGGGGTTAGGTCGCGCGGAGCGCACGAAGAGCCGGGCTATGCGCCCGGCTCTTCGTGCGTACTCGCGTCGGGTCACCTCAGTTGACGATGCGAATCGTCGAGCTGGTCGAGCCGAGCAGGCCCTGCCAGTGCATGCCGTCCGACGTGTCGTTGAAGTAGACGTCGATCCACGTCGGCGAGAGGTTACCCCGGTCGAGGCACTCGTACGTCCGCCCCGTCGGGTCGCCCTCGATCGTCAGCTTCGTCCCGAACGGCAGGTCCGAGCTGCACGCCGCCGCTCCCTCGAACGGCCAGCCGCCGCTCGCCATGTGGTTGCAGTAGCCCCCACCGGGCCCCTTGCAGCCGTAGATCGTGATGCGCGCCCGCAGGACCGTGCCCGCCGCCAGCCCGGACGCCGTGTTCATGCTGTGCACCTGGTTCGACGTCGCGTTCGCCGTGTCCGCCGCGGCGACCGCGCGCTGCTGCGCGACCGCCTGCTGCTGCTGGTACGACACGTACTGCAGCGCCGCCGCCAGCTGCGTGTTCTGCTCCTCGATTCTGCCGGCGATGATGGCGCCGCCGAGCTGCTGCGGGTCGGGCGACGAGTCGCGGTAGGACTGCGCCCAGTCGCCGACCACGCCCGAGGCGGACCGAAGCGTCAGCGGCGGCCCGTACATGGGTGCGGCCGGGCCGGAGCCCGAACCGATGCTGCTCACGGCGGCCGTGACCGCCGGGATCGCGGCGACCAGCGCCAGCACGCCCGCGACCACCATGCCGAGCACGATGAGACGGCGGATCACCGCATCGCGGGCGTCAGAGAACGTGCCCATCCGTGCGCCAATCCCGGCGACAAGCGGTCTGGGCTGCGGCGTCACTTCGGCGAAGACGGGCTGCGGGCGGCGCTCGCCAAGGAGCGCGACGCCGACAGCCGCGACGGTGCCGGCGAGCATCATGCTCGCGCGAACGGCCGCAAGGATTCCCCGGTATCTCAGAGGTACCTCCCGTATGGAAACCTGACTGTGTCAACTACCGTGGTCACCCACCGTGGGCGGGCGTGCCCTCGCACCAGGACCGAGGGCGCAAACAGAGCGGATTATAACCGTGGAACGTCGCGGGTCAACCCCGGCCGGGAGACGATCGCCGCCAGCGGCACGCGGTGGCCGCCGCCGGCTCTTGTGCGTATACGCGCGTGTTTTGAGTCTGCGGCGGTCCGAATCAGGCGGCTAGATCGGATCGCCGCTCGCATATGTGCGAAATAGATCGCCCCGTTCGAAATCACCCATTTGGGCGAGAGATCGGGCGCATCAGCGCCGCCGTGGCTCCCTCGTCAGAGAGGATGTGATCGTTCGCTATTCGTACCCGCCGGTACGCCGCCCATTACCCGCGTACCGGCGCCCGAGCAAGGCCTATGTCAAGCTACGCGCTCGAAGATCGTCGCGATCCCCTGCCCGCCGCCGATGCACAGCGACACCAGCCCGTAGCGCGAGCCGCGGCGCTCCATCTCGTACATCAACTTGACGGTAAGAATCGCGCCGGTGGCGCCGACCGGGTGCCCGAGCGCGATCGCCCCGCCGTTCACGTTGGTCTTCTCCGGGTCGAGGCGCAGGACGGTGCTGCAGGCGGCCGCGACCGATGCGAACGCCTCGTTCAGCTCGATGAGGTCGATCTGGTCGATGGTCATGCCGGCCTTCGCGAGCGCCTTCTGGACGGCGGGGATCGGCCCGCTTCCCATAATGGACGGCTCGACGCCGGCTTCGGCGCGCGCCACGAGCCGCAGGCGCGGCGTCAGGCCCAGCTCCTTTGCCCGCTCGCCGCTCGCGACGACCACCGCCGCCGCGCCGTCGTTGATGCCGCTGGCGTTGCCCGCCGTCACCATGCCGCCCTCCTTGAAGGCCGGCTTCAGCTTCGCGAGCGCCTCCACGGTCGTCTGCCGCGGGTGCTCGTCCGTGTCGATGGTGACGGTCTCGCGCCCGGCCTTCACCTCGACCGGCACGATCTCGTCCTTGAACTTCCCGGCCGAAATCGCCGCCGCCGCGCGGTCCTGCGAGCGCGCCGCCACCTCGTCCTGCGCCTCGCGCGAGACCTCGTACTTCTCGGCGAGGTTCTCGGCCGTGATGCCCATGTGCTGCTTGCTGAAGGGGTCGCCGAGCAGATGGAGGATGCCGTCCTCGATCACGCCGTTGCCCATCCGGTAGCCCGCGCGCGCCTGCCGCAGGTAGTAGGGCATCATCGTCATGTTCTCCGCGCCGCCGGCGACCGCGAGCCGCGCATCGCCCACCTGGATGTAGCGCGCGGCCGTGTTGATCGCCTCGAGGCCGCTGCCGCAGATGCGGTTGACCGTAACGGCCGGCGTCTCGATGGGCATGCCCGCCTTCACGCTGGCATGGCGCGAGATGTAGCCGTCCTCCATCACCTGCCCGACGCAGCCGAGCACCACCTGGTCGACGTGCTCCGGCTTCACGCCGGCGCGCTCGACGGCGGCCTTGATGACGATGGCGCCGAGGTCCGACGCGGAGAGATTCGAGTACGCGCCCTGGAACCGGCCGATGGGGGTGCGGGCGCCGCTGACGATGAAGACGTCATCCATGAGGGACCTCCGATGCTGGGGGAATCGACTGCGCGGGTGCCACAACTATAAGAAGAGGATAACGCGGCGGTCAACGACGAGAGGAGTGAGGAGCGGGGAGCGAGGAGCGAGAGCCGTCAAGGGCATCTACTCCTGTTCGCGCGCTTCGGCAGCGGAAGTTGAGGCGTCGTCATGTTCGTAGCCGGCGCAGCGCGTGACGGGGAGCCGCGGGTACCGCGGGAAGCGCGGGTCGCCGCGCGACCGGTCGCAGAGCAGGAAGGTGCTGCCGCGCGCGGAAGTGACGCGCCGGACGTGCGCGCACAGCGGGCAGAGGTTGGTGGCGCTCCCGGCGTCCGGCATGCCGGCAGTATCGCGCGAACCGGCCGCCGGCGCCGCTTCGGGCTCATGGTGGAAGATGGTCGAAGGTCGAGCGCTGACGCGCGTGCAGGTGGCGCGTACGGGCGGCGGGGGTAGGCTGCGCGCGATGAAGATCGTGGTGACGCGACGGGTGGCGGACGAGTACGGCGCGCGCATCCGCGAGGCGGATCCGGGCGCCGAGCTGATCATCGCGGACCTGGCCGCGGACGGCGCGGCCGGTTGGTCGGGCGACGT
>DASUKS010000066.1:0-2817 GCA_036278595.1 Dehalococcoidia bacterium | reverse complement strand
GCAACGAGCAGGGCCACCTCGAGGCGCGCATCCGCGAGCTCGATGCCACGCTACGGCGCGCCGTGGTGCTCGAGAACGGCAACGAAGGCCCGGGCGACATCGCGAGCATCGGCGCGCAGGTTACCGTCCGCGACCTGCGCTCAGGCAGCGAGAAGGCCTATGTACTCGTCAACCCGGACGAGGTGCGCTCCGGCGCGGGCAAGGTCTCGATCGCGTCACCGCTCGGCAAGGCCATCTACCAGCGCCGGACCGGCGAGGAAGTGGACGTCGAGGCGCCCGCCGGCACCTTCCGCGTCCGCATCGAGGGCATCAAGTCCAACTGATCGTCGGCCCGCTGAGACCTATCCCCCCGTAAACGTCGGCTGGCGCTTCTCGACGAACGCCTTCGCCGCCTCGCGGTGGTCGTTGCTCATGCCCGACAGCTGCATGTTCATGGCTTCCTGGTCCAGCAGCGTCATCAGGTCGCAGTACTCCGCGCGGTTGAGGTTCTCCTTCATCCGCCCGTACGCCAGCGTCGGCCCGGTCGCCAGGTGCATCGCCAGCTGCATCGTCTCTTCCTCGAGCCGGTCGTGCTCGACGACCTTGTTCACCATCCCGATGCGCCCCGCCTCCGCCGCGTCGATGATCTCGCCGGTGAGGTACAGCTCGCGCGCCTTCCCCATGCCGACGAGGTGCTGCAGGAAGTACGAGCCGCCGAAGTCCCCGCTGAAGCCGACGTTCCGGAACGCCGTGCCGAACTTCGCGCGATCCGAGGCCACCCGCAGATCGCACGCGAGCGCGAGGCTCAGCCCGGCGCCCACCGCGTGCCCGTTGACCATCGCGACCGTCGGCTTCGGCATCGTGTGCAGCATGTAGCTCGTCTCGCGCTGCGAGCGGCGCAGCCCTTCGACCGAGGCCGCGAGCGTGCCCGCCGGCGATCGCTGCTGCCCGTTGCCTTCGCCGGTCAGGATGTCGCGCCCGGCTGCCATGCCCTTCACGTCACCGCCGGCGCAGAACGCGCGCCCCGCCCCCGTGAGCACGACGCAGCGCACCGCGCGGTCGGTCGCGCAGTCGGCGAGGAAGCGCGCCAGCATGGGCATGAGCTGGCCGCCCATCGCGTTCAGGCTGTCAGGGCGGTTCAGCGTGATCAGCGCGATCCCGTCGGCCCGCTTGTCGATCAGTGCGTCCTCGGCCATGCCATCTACCTCCGTGAACTCCGCGGCGCCGCTCGCGCGGCGCGACTCGCCTATTCTACGCCCCAGCGGCCGGACGCTTCGCCCGCTCCTGCTCGATGAGCTGCCGCCGCAGGATCTTCCCCGAAGGGTTCTTCGGGATCGCGTCGATGAACTCCAGCTCGCGGATCTTCTTGTACGGGGCCACACGCTCCGCCACGAACGCCGCGACGGCATCGAGGTCCAACCCCGGCTCGCGCGCGACCACGAACGCCTTCGGCACCTCGCCCGCCTCTTCGTCGGCCTTCGGGATCACGGCCGCGTCGCGGACGCCCGGGTGCTCCATCAGCACCGACTCCAGCTCCGCCGGCGCCACCTGGTAGCCCTTGTACTTGATCATCTCCTTCTTGCGGTCGTGGATGCGCATCCACCCGTCCGGATCGGACGACGCAATGTCGCCCGTGCGCAGCCAGCCGTCCTGCGTGAGCGTCTCGTGCGTCGCGGCTTCGTTGTTCCAGTAGCCGCGCATCACCTGCGGGCCCTGCACGAGCAGCTCACCGATCTCGCCCGGCGGCAGCTCTTCGTCGTTCTCAAGGCTCACGATCTTCGACAGCGTGTCAGCGATCGCCGGCCCGATCGAACCATCGCGCGGGTTGTCCAGCGGGTTGACGTGCGTGATCGGGCTCGCTTCGGTCATCCCGTACCCCTCCATGACGACACAGCCGAGCTTCTCCGCCGCCTGCCGGCGCACCTCCGCCGGCAGCGGCGCCGCGCCTGACATCGCGAAGCGCAGCGAAGACAGGTCGAACTCAGCGAGTCGCGGCTGGTGCACGAGCGCGAGCAGCACCGGGGGCACGCAGTACAGGTCCGTCACCTTGTGCTGCTCGATGAGCGCCATCGCCGGCTCGGGCTCGAAGCGCGGTAGGATGATCTGCGTCGCGCCGGTCACGAGCCCGGTATTCAGCAGCACCATCATCCCGTAGATGTGATAGAAGGGCAGGAAGTCGAGCATCACGCCGTCTTCCTGCGTCAGCCCGAGCGCGATCGTTTGACGGATGTTCGCCGTCAGGTTCTGGTGCGTCAGCATCACGCCCTTCGGCAGCCCTGTCGTCCCGGACGAGTACGGCAGTACCGCCACGTCGTTCATCGGATCGATCTCCACCGGCCGTGGATCGCCGGACGCGCTGCGTGCGAGGTCCCACACGCGCTCCAGCGTCTCGACGCGCTGCAGCGACGGCACGCCGGCCTTCGCCTGCTCCACCACCGGCACGAGCGGCTCGAGCGTGAACGCCAGCTTCGCGCCGGCGTCATGCAGCTGGTGCTCGACCTCGCGCTCGCGGTACAGCGGGTTCAGCGTCGTCACGATCGCGCCCGCGATGAGCGCCCCATGCAGCGCGACGGCGTACTCAACGGAGTTCGGCGCGTAGAGCGCGACCATGTCGCCCTTCGCGATGCCGGCGTCCTGGAGCCATCGCGCGAGCCCGCGCGCCGCCGCCCAGAACTCGCCGAACGTGTACGCCTCGCCCTCGGCCGTCATCAGCGCCGGCTTGTTCGTCAGCCGCCGCACCGTCGACTCGACGATCTGCGGCACGCTCATCGGCACATACGGTTCGAGGCTAGGCCGCGGGCTGGTGAACATCCGGCACCTCCATCGCTTCCAGAGGAA
>DASUKS010000065.1:0-4067 GCA_036278595.1 Dehalococcoidia bacterium | reverse complement strand
GTGTCCGTCGGCGTCGCCGTGTCCGTCGGCGGGACGGCCGTGTCCGTCGGCGTCGCCGTGTCCGTCGGTGGGACGGCCGTGTCCGTCGGTGTCGGCGTGTCGGTCGGCGGGACGGTCGTGTTCGTCGGTGTCGGCGTGTCGGTCGGTGGGACGGCCGTGTTCGTCGGCGTCGGCGTGTTGGTCGGCGGGACGGCCGTGTTCGTCGGCGTCGGCGTGTCCGTGGGCGGGACCGCCGTGTTGGTCGGCGTCGGCGTGTCCGTCGGCGGGACCGCCGTGTTCGTCGGCGTGTTCGTCGCTACTGAGGTCGGCGTCGGCAGGCCGCTGCAGGTAATGGTCGCGTCATGCGTCGTCGCCGACACCTCTCCGTTGGCGGTGCCACCGAAGTCCGTGCCCAGCGCGCCGACCTCGTCGTCCGTCTGGAGGTGCAGGGTCGTGGTGCCGTTGCCGACGCACTGCAGCTCCCAGGTGAACGCGACGCCGGTGTTCGTCTGCGTACCGCTCGTCCGGGCGCAGCCGTCGTACAGCGAGAAATCATCCGGGTTGTAGGTGCCGCCGCCGCAGAGGAAGGCGGAGCCGAGCACGGTCTCGACCACGGGCGTGCCGGTGTACGCGACCACGGCCGGGTCCCAGGTGAAGCGCGCCTGGAACGCCTGGTACGGATCGGGGGCCAAGGTCAGGTCGATGTCGATCGTGAACGGATTGGCGTCGGTGATCGTCCGCGATGCGTCGACGGCCGCGCTTCCCCCGCTGTTGAACGAGGTCGACGGATCGGCATCGATGACGATCGTGTCGGCCGTGGCGCCGACGCTATCGGCGCTTGCGGATTGATACATCCACAGGCCGACCGCTGAAGCGGCGACGCCGAGAACGGCAATGACCAGCAGGATTCGTTTCACGTCCCCTCCCAGCTTTCAGTGACGGCCAGGGCGCAGCCGCCACCGCCAACCACGCGTTCGCAGATCTCCCCCATCTGGATTGACGCGCGATAAGCCGATGCTAGGGGCCGTCTGGGAAGGTTGGAATACTCATTCTGTCGTAGGGACGCCCATCCTGATGTACTCGTAACCACTCGCATTCGAAGCATCAGCGCGAGCGGCCCGCACTGCCTGACCGGCCTCGTCGCAGCGACTCGGGGTGGTGACGCTAGCGGCGGCGGGTGCTTGCGGCGACGGGGAGCTGGCCGCGGAGGGCGGCGGCACTGCCCGCGCAGTCGTACAGCTCGTACTGGTATCGCAGGGGCAAGGCCGAGTCGAACACCGGGTTGCACGCCATGAGCACCGACTCGAAGAGCGGCGTCGCCTGCGTCACCAGTACGTAGCGCACCTTGCCGGAGTCGGCCAGCCTGGCGAACCGGCCGACTGACATCGTGTCGTCGCGGCCGAGGAAGCCGCCAACTGCCATCACCGGGATGCCGTACTGCGCGATCAGCCTCGCGCCGACCTGCGCGTTCGGCACGACGAGCTGCCACTCGGCTGCCGGGTCTTCGTGCGCGTCGAGCCAGGCCGCCAGGCCTGCCGTGCCGCGGTCGAACGCCAACGACCCGAATGTGCGGCCCGAGAAGCCATCCTGCGGGCCGGCCTGGGGCAGCGTGGCGTTGAGCGACGCGTTGTTGGCGGCGCTCACAGACCATGCGGCGGGCAGGAGGAGGAGTCCCGCCATGGCGACGGCAGCGCCGGCGGCGATCGGGACGCGCCGGGCCGCGAGCACGGCCATGAGCACGACGCCCGCGGACGCGCATCCGACCGTCGCGGGGCGGACCCAGCCGTAGAAGTCCGGCGTGCGGCCGGCGATCACCATCTGCGTGACCACGGTCGCTACCACCATCGCGAAGAGAGCGACGAGCCAGCGTGCGTCGCGGCGCGCGGCTTCGACGAGCG
The DNA here is from genome assembly GCA_036278595.1 of Dehalococcoidia bacterium. Taxonomy (GTDB): domain Bacteria; phylum Chloroflexota; class Dehalococcoidia; order DSTF01; family JACRBR01; genus JADMII01. The sequence continues at coordinate 2,190 of DASUKS010000065.1, read as the reverse complement.
CGGCGAGCCCGATGCCCGTGAGCGCAGCGATGCCGGGTGCCATCGCCGCCGTGTAGTAGGCGTGGACGGTGCCCACCGCGTACGAGAAGGCGATGGCGTACGCGAGCGTCCAACCGCCGAAGAGCAGCACGGCGGCGCGCTTGCGTCGATCGCGACGATAGAGCCAGAGCGCGATGACGGCGGCGGCGAGCGCGAAGGGCAGCAGCCAGCCGATCTGGCCGCCGTTGGCGTTGTCGAGCATCCGCAACGGTCCGGCGTAGCCGGCGAAGATGCCGCCGGGGCCGGCGATGGCGCCGGGCGCCTGCCCGCCGGGCTGCACCGGGACGGGGCCGCCGCCGTCGCCGTTGAGCCGCGCGAAGCCGTTGTACCCAAAGGCGAGATCCATCGCGTTGTTGTTGATGGAGCCGCCGATGTACGGGCGCGCGGAGGCGGGCCACGCATCGACGATGAGGATCCACGAGAACGAGACGAGGAGCGTGACGCCAGCGAGCACGGCGAGCTTGACAGCGAGCGCCCGCGCTTCGGGCCAGGAGATGCGCGCCGCGGCGACGACGAGCGCCAGGGCCAGCGCGGGGCCGGGGATCCACGCGGCCATCATCTTGATGTTGAAGCCGACGCCGACGAGCACGCCGGCGAGCGCGATCCACGCGAACGGATGCCGGCTCTCGAGCGAGCGCAGGAGGGCGCCGGACGCGGCGACGAGCGCCAGGATGAAGAACGGGTCCGGGAGGTTGAGCCGATTGATCGCGACGGCGATCGGCGTGAGCGCGAGCACCAGGCCGGCGGACGTCGCCGCAAAGATGCCGAAGTAGCGGCGGACGATGAGCCACAGCAGACCAACCGACGCGGCGCCGGCAATCGCGCTCGGCAGCACGAGCGACCAGGTCGAGTAGCCGAAGACGCGCGCGCTCGCGGCATCGACCCAGAGGAAGATAGGCGGCTTGTCGACGGTGATGAAGCCGTTGGGATCGAAAGCGCCGAAGAAGAAGTTGCTCCACGACTGCGTCATCGAGCGCGTGGCGGCGGCGTAGTAGGTGTTGCCGTAGCCGACGACGTGCAGGGACCACGTGTTGAGGGCGAGCGCGAGCAGCACCACCGCGACGCCCGGAATGACGTCGGCGCGGGGTGCCAGCCGCTCGAACAGCGTCGCGCGCTCTACGGGACGCTCGGGCGCCCTCGCGCGCGTGATTGCGCTCATATCCTCGTGAGGCGATGAAGCCTCTGCCTCTCCCTCATCGCCTGACGCACTCTATACCGGCAGGCATCGCAGGCGGAACGCATTCCATGCCACGCGCGCGTAGCTAATGAAAATCTCAACGTTGAGTTGACGGTTGACGGACGGCAGTTCACAGATTCGCGGTGCGGCGAGCCGACTACGGGATTTGACGTCGAATTGACGGCACAGTGGGCCGGCCCTACCCTTCCTGCCACGATGGCTGCTGACCAGGAACAACTGACGCTCCCCGAACCGCGCTCCGGGCGCGGGTACCGCATCTTCCACTACGCGATGATGCTGGTCGGTGCCGCGGCGATCGTGGTCATCGCGACCGCGGTCGGCATGGGCGTGCACGAGCGGCTGAAGCCGGATCCGCGCGTCGCGGGTGTGCATTCCGTGTCGGGCACGCGCGCATCGGCATCGTCGAAGCTGACGCGCAGTGCGGCGAGCGTCACGGAGCAGTTCGCATCATCGAACTTGCCCAAGGGGCACATCGTGACGCTGCGGGCGGAAGTCTTCAATCACCCGGAGGCGTGCAAGCACGCGGACGCGCGGGGGCGCTGCGGGACGGCGGACCTCTCGGCGCCCGGCGTCGATGGCTCGGTCGTGTTCGTCTCGTCGTTCTGGCTCCGGGCGACGACCGACGCGCAGTTCGACGCGGCGCTGAAGAAGGACGACACGACGCACGCGGTCACCGGCAGGGGGCTGACGAACCCGTCGGGCGCGGAGATCCACTTCGTGCTGATGGACCGCGGCCAGCCGGCATCGGGCGATTCGCGGCTGCTGTCGACGCTCGGTGAGGGGTGCACATCGCCGCTGTACGGCGACGGCACGCCGGGCGCGTACGCATGCACCGACCTGCAGTACGCAGTGCACGAGCCGTAGCGACTCTTCGGACCGAGACTAGACGCGGGCCGGCTTCGCGCCGCGGCGCTCGCGCGCGGCTCGGCGCTTGTCGCGGCGGCGGCTCGGTG
>DASUKS010000064.1:0-10826 GCA_036278595.1 Dehalococcoidia bacterium | reverse complement strand
GAAGAACCTGCTGCCGAAGGACAAGGCGCCGACGCAGGACGACAACTGGTGGAGCAGCGTCAAGGTCGACATCCGCAACAACCTGCTCGCGACGGAGCTGACGCCGAGCCAGTTCGTGCAGGAGCGTCGCGCGCTGACGATCCCGGACAGCGTGCAGGGCTTCGCACTATCGCAGGCGCAGGAGTGGGCGAAGGTGCTGGGCGTCGGCGTCGCCCCGACGGAGAAGAGCACCGGCGACGCGCCCGTCCGCCTCGACAGTCCGCACGACGGCGACAACGCATCGGGCATCGTGTTCGTGACGGGCAAGGCGGACTCGCCGGACTTCCAGTCATACCGGGTGGAGATCGGCCTCGGCGACCCACCGCTCGGGTGGACCGAGATCGCCTCATCGGCCACACCGCAGCCGGGCGGCGGCCTTGCGACGTGGAACACGGCGGGCCTTCCCGACGGGACGTACACGCTGCGGCTCGTGCTCGAAGACGCGAAGATGGGCGAGCTGACGACGTACATCGTCGTGCAGGTCGGGAAGAAGGACCGTGGCGGCGCCTCGCCGACGCCCACGCCGGGCGGCGACACCGGGCCGCCGGGCCGCGGCCGCAGTCACTAGCGCATGCCGCGCCGGAAGCCCATCGACCGCGTGCGCGAGATCTGCCTCGCGCTGCCTGAGGCGACCGAGAAGCTGGCGTGGGGCGAGCCGACGTTTCGCGTCCGCGGCCGCATCTTCGCGCAGTACGAGGACAACCATCACGATAGCGGCATCGTCGGCCTCTGGCTCAACGCGCCCCATGGCCTGCAGGAGTTTCTCATTGCGCAGGACCCCGCGCGCTTCTATCGTCCGAAGTACGTCGGCCACAAAGGCTGGATCGGCGTGCGCATGGAAGGCGACGTGCCGTGGGAGCACGTCGCGGAGCTGATTTGCGACAGCTATCGGCTCACGGCGCCGGGCCGCGTGGGTTCATAGTGAACGGTTCAGTGGCGAACAGATGCTGTCGACGTCGGCCTGGAGTGATCCGATGACCAGTCACCAATGACCAGTCACCACCCGACCATCCTCCTGTTGTTTGACTCGCGCGGCGGGCTGACGGAGCAGCTCGCGGAGGCGATCGCCGAGGGCGTGCGTTCGGTCGATGGCGTCCGGCTGTCCTACCGGCGCATCGACGAGGCGCAACAAGCGGAGCTGCTCGATTGCGGCGCGCTGATCATCGGTTCGCCGAACTGGAGCGGGATGACGGGCAAGCTCAAGGAGTGGTTCGACTACTCGGGCGACCTCTGGGAGAGCGGCGAGCTGGCCGGAAAGCCCGGCGCAGCGTTCACGGCCGGCTGGTCGCGCTCCGGCGGCATCGAAGCGACGCTGCTGCAGCTCATGCACCTGCTACTCGCACACGGGATGCTGCTCGTCGGCCTGCCGTGGAGCGAGACGATGCGCCGCAGCGGCTCCTACTACGGCGCGACGGCGCACGGCGAAGTGACGGACGACGACCGCGCGCAAGCGCAAGCCCTCGGCCGGCGGGTAGCGGAAGTCACGCTGCGGCTCTCACGCTAGCGCCTCGCCCGGACGTTGCGCTCCATCGACCATCGACCGTCCAGCGCGCGAGCTAGCTGCGTACGACCTGCGAGCGCTCGCGGTCGATCACTTCGACCAGCCGCGCGCGCAGCGCGTCGAGCCCCCAGCCCTTCTCGGCGGAGACGAGCACCGCGCCAGGGATGTTGGCCGACAGCGAGTCCTGGAACGCCGCGATGTCGGCGAGCGACCGCGGCGCGCGGCCGTCCGCGTCGGCGAGCGCGTCCACCTTGTTCAGTGCGGTGATGCGCGGCTTCTCGCCGAGCCCGAGATCCGCCAGCGTGTTCTCGACCGTCTGGCTCTGCTGCGCCGCGTCAGGGTGCGTGATATCGACCACGTGCACGAGCACCGTCGCATCGCTGAGCTCTTCAAGCGTCGCGCGGAACGCGGCGACGAGCTGCGTCGGCAGCTTCTGGATGAAGCCGACCGTGTCGGTGAGGAGCGCCGGGTGCACCGGGTCGAGCTGGATGCGGCGGGTAAGCGGGTCGAGCGTCGCGAACACCTGGTCCTGCACGAAGACGCCGGCATCGCGGGTGAGCGCGCGCATCAGCGTGCTCTTGCCGGCGTTCGTGTAGCCGACGAGCGCGACGACCGGGATGCCCTCGCGCTCGCGGCGGCGCCGGTAGAGCGAGCGCTGCCGGCGCACGTCCTCGATGTCGTCCTTCAGCTTCTGGATGCGCCGCCGGACGAGGCGGCGGTCGGTCTCGATCTGCGTCTCACCCGGGCCGCGGACGCCGATCGCGCCGGGGGAGCCGCTACGCCCGCCGAGGCGCTCGAGGTGGCTCCACTGCCCCTTGAGCCGCGGAAGCAGGTACTCGGTCTGCGCCAGCTCGACCTGAAGCCGGCCCTCACGCGTCCTCGCGCGCACGGCGAAGATGTCGAGGATCAGGGCCGTGCGGTCGAGCACCTTGACGCCGCCGAGCGCGTTCTCGAGCGTGAACTGTTGCGAGGGCGACAGCTCGTCGTCGAAGAGCACCATCGTGTAGCCGTCGCCGTCGCGGCGGGCCTTGACCTCTTCGAGCTTGCCCTTGCCGATGTACGTGGCCGGGTGCGGCGAGGCGAGGCGCTGCATCACGCGTCCGGTTACCTGGGCGCCCGCCGTCTCTGCGAGCAGCTCCAGCTCGTCGAGCGACCGCTCCTCGCTCAGCCCGTCGCGCCCCTGCGTCCGCTCGACGCCCACAAGCAGTGCGCGCTCGGGCTCCGCCGCGGTTGAGTGCATGCGTGTGGCGATAGGAAATCCTCCGGCGTCAGGGTAGCAGGCGCCGCGCGGGACGACATGCGCGAAGATGTGATGAGCGGCTAAGGTCACAGGTTTGCGTGAGAGCGCGCCGGTCTCACGAGCGGTGGCATCACCCAGGTTCCTTCGCGGACGGCGCTCGTCCGAAGCGCCTGCCGCGCGAGAGCCACCGCGCGATGGCGAGCGAGGCGATGAGCAGCAGGCCGCCCCACGCCCAGCCGCCGAACACGTCCGAGGGCCAGTGCACGGCGTTGTACACCCGGTCGAAGCCGATCAGCAGCACGACGACGGCGGCCAGGGCAACTGCGGCCGCCGTGGCGCGCGGCCAGAGGATCGAGACGACTGCCGCGGCGTAACCGTAGAGCAGGATCGCGCTCATGGCGTGGCCGCTCGGGAAGCCGTAGCCGCCGGCCGGCTCGCGATGCATGAGCATGTCGGGCCGTGCGCGCTCGATTGCCTCCTTCAATGCCGGGTTCAGCGCCAGGGAGAGCAGGACGAGCACGGCGGCGATCACCAGCCAGCGCCGCCGACGTAGCATTGCCACCCCAAGCGCGACCGCGAACACCGCTGGCTGTACGGCGTGAAGCGCGTCCGCCGTCGCCTCCATCTGCGCGCCGCCGGGCGCGTGCTGCAGGTGCCGCAGGATGTATCCGTCGCCCCAGAGCAGGTCGCCGGTGAGCGCGAGCCCGGACAGCGCGAGCGCGATCGCCACGAGCAGGAGCCACAACAGGAGCATCGGACGCACGCGCACGCCGCATTGTGCGCGGCGTGGTCACCGATGGTACAGCGTCGGATTTGCCTGGAATGGTACGGAGGCGAGGATCGTCCTCGCCTCCGCATCATGCATCCGCCATCGCGTTTCGGGCGAAGGCCCGCCTACTTGCGAGCGACGTGAAGCTGGTTGAAGGGGTTGTCGACGGGCACCCGCTCGAAGCTCGAGAAGCCCGCCTGCTCGGCGACTTTGCGGATCTTCGCCGGGCCCATGCAGGCGCCGTAGCCCTTGCCGCCGTGCGCGAGCGACGCCGGCATGCACTGCAGGCCGCTCACGGCGTAGAACACGCGCCCGACCGGGTTCACGTTCTCCTCGAGCTTGTCCGACACGTTCGGCTCGATGATGAACCACGAGCCGCCCGGCTTGAGCGCACCGTAGATCGCGCGCGCCGCGCCCTCCGGGTCGACCATGTCGTGCAGCGCGTCGAGCGTCGAGATGAGGTCGAAGTCTCCGGTCTGCGGGATCTCGGTCGAACCACGGACATCGAACGTCGTGTTCGCCGTCACGCCGTACTTCTCGGCGTTCTTGCGCGCGTTCTCGATGCCTGGCTTGTGATTGTCGAAGCCGAAGAAGCGCGAGTTCGGGAACGCCTTCGCCATGTTGCAGATCGCCTGCCCGCGGCCGCAGCCGACGTCGGCGACCTTCGCGCCCTGCTCGAGCTTCGACTCGACGCCGAGCGCCGGGATCCACTGCTGCACGAGGAAGTTAATGTAGCCCGGGCGGAAGAAGCGCTCCGTGCCGATGAAGGTGTCGTCGGTGTACTCGCTGTACGGTACGCCGCCGCCCTCGCGGAACGCCCGGATGATGCCCGGGATCACCTTGTAGTGGTCGGGCAGCATCTGCGCGAAGCCGCCGACGAAGACGGGGCTGTCGTCATCGGCGAGCACCGCGGCCTTCGCCGGCGGCAGCGTGAACGTCTGCGTCGCGGCGTCGTAGTCGATGTAGTGCGACGCGGCCATCGCCGCGCTCCACTCGCGCAGGTAGCGCTCCTGCAGCCCCGTCTTCGTCGCGAGCTGGTCGATGGTCACCGGGCCGGAGGCGGCGAGCGTCTTGAACAACCCCAGGTTGTCGCCGATGTACACGTGCGGCGCCGCCATCGCCGCACCCAGCTCGTTCACCACCAGGTGAGCGAACTCCACCACCTCTTCCATCGAGGGCGCTTCCGCAGTCTCTGTCGTCATCGGTCGGTCCTTTCGGCTGGTTCAGCATCCGGCCGCCACCCGGCGGCTTCACCCCGGTAGCATCGTTCGTGGAGGGCGGTGCCGCTTCGTGGAGTTCACGGAGATCGACGGTCAGCCGGTACGGAGAATCTCGCAGCACGACACGGACTATCCACGGGAGACCGCGGGCGGCGCGTGCGACGAAGCAGATTTGGATGTGGCCGGCGGCTACCCGTCCCGGATGCCGCGCTCGGCACCCCAGGCGGCGATCTGCGCCCGGGAGCTGAAGCCGAGCTTCGAGAGAATGTTGCCAACGTGCGTCTCGATCGTCCGCTCGCTGAGGACCAGCTCGTCGGCGATCTCGCGGTTCGTGCGGCCCATCGTGATGCGCACCGCCACCTCGCGCTCGCGCTCGGTCAGCCCTCCTGCCGCTTCCTTCGCCGCTTGCCGGCGCGTCATACGGCGGGGCGCCGGCAGCGCGGCGTTCGCCGCTGCGACGAAGCGCTCGCGGCGCGCGTCGTCACGGATCGTCTCCGCGAGCTCGTCGATCACGCGCCGTGCGTCCGTGAATTCGGTCTGCGCGGGGTCGTTATGACCGGCGCGGGCGTGCGTGTGTCCGAGCGCGGCGTGAATCTCCCAGAGCACGCACGGCTCGCGGCCCGCGATGGCGCCCTGTTTCGCCGTCTCGAGCGCAGAGAGCGCGTCCTTGCCGCGGCCGAGCGCGTCGAGCGCGCGCCCGCGCAGGAGCTGCAGGCGCGGGATCCGCTGGTGCAGCGAACCATCACCGGTGGTGTTGAGCAGCAGCTCGGCGGCTTCGAGCGCGCGCGCGGCGTCACCCCGCACCATCGCCACCTCGCCGCGCGCCCAGACGATGCGCCTCCCCGGCAGGCTCTGCGGCAGTTCGCCTTCGGCCGGGAGGCACTCGGCGAGCACGGCTGATGCGCGGTCGAGGTCCCCGCGCATCGCGTAGGTCAGCGCGAGGTACGATCCCGCGTTCCCGGTCCACCATCCCGATTTCAGCGCCCGCGCCTGCGGATATGCGAGTTCCAGGTGTTCGAGCGCCTCGTCGGGACTGCGCATCATCCACAGGAGCTGGGCCGCACAAAAGCGGGAACCGACGATCCATTGCTCGTGGTTCGTGTCATCGGCCGTGCGCAGGCCCTCGATCACGAGCGCAAACCCATCGCCGAGATGGCCCGAACAGCCGACGCCGAACCCAACGGCCCACTGGGCGAAGGCCAGCGCGGCGAGCGAGCCCGTGCGCTTCGCCACGTCCAGCGCCTCGGCGCCCATCCGCCGCTCCGGCGCCGACAGGTCGGGCCGCGCCGCCGTCTCGGTGTGCCCACCGTCGGTGTACACCGCCGCGCTCGTGAGGGCCGAGCTGAGCCCGACATCATCGCCGAGGCGGCGGAACAGCGCGATCGCGCGCCGGTAATGCTCAATGCAGCGCTGCAGGTCACCGAGCATGCCGTTCGCCATGCCCATCAGGTCTTCGGTCTCGGCGATCAGGTGCTCGTCGCCGATGCCGTTCACGATCTCGAGCGCGGCCCGGTGCTCCTCGAGCCCGTCGCTCGGCCGGCCGACGTTGACCAGCCAGTTGCCGAGGCGGTTCAGGCTGCGCGCAAGCAGGCGATCATCCTGGCGCGCGCGCGCGAGGTCGAGCGCGCGCCGGAAGTAATCGCCCGCCCGCTCGTAGTCGCGGCTTGCCCAGAGGGCTCCGAGGCTGATCAGCGCCTGCCATTCCGCCGTCGCGGCGCCGCCCGTCCGTGCAGCGTCGAGACCCGCCTCGTAGTCGTCGCGGGCCCGCTCGAAGTCACCGATGGATTCGTGCGCCGCGCCGCGCGCGCAGAGCAGGCTGGCCGGCAGAATGATCTGCGCGTTGCGTGCGGCCTCGATCGCGCGGGTGAACTGCATGGCGGCTTCGCGCGGCGCGTAGAGCCGCTGCGCGCGCTCGCCGGCCAGGCACGCGAATTCGTGCGCCGGCTCCCACGCACCAGCCTCGAAGAAGTGATTGGCGAGCGCGGCGGCATTGACGTCTTCGTCCCCGCGCAGTTCGCGCATCGCTTCGGCAACACGCAGATGCATCGCCCGCCGCTCACGGCCGAGCAGCCCTGAGTACACGGCCTGCTGCGTCAGCGCATGGCGGTATGCGAACTGCTCGGGAGACTCCTCGACCACGAGTTGCGCCGCCATCAGTTCCTTGATCAACGACAGCAGCTCGTCCTCGCTGCGGCCGCTGACGTTCGCGAGCAACTCGAAGTCGAAGCGCCTGCCCGCGACGGCGGCCAGCAGGAGCAGCTGCTGCGCGTCGTCGCTCAGCGCCGTGGTCCGCTGCCGGACGGCGTCCTGCACGCTGCGTGGGATCCGCAGTTCGGCGATCGGCTTGCGGTCCCAGCCACCGTCCGCGAAGAAGATGCCGCCGGACGCGACAAGCGACTTCAGCACTTCTTCGATGAAGAACGGGTTGCCCTCGGTCAGCTCGTGCAGCGGCTCGATGAACTCCGCGCGCGGCCCTCTCTCGAGCTGGAAGATCGCCGTCACCATCTCGGCGATCTGTTCGCGCGTCAACCGCGCGAGCGGCCATTCGGCCACGAGGCGCGCCCGGTCGAGCCCGGCGAGGAAGTGTTCCAGCGCCGGTGTCTGCTCGTCCGCGCGATACGTAAGCATGACCAGCACCGGCTCCTGCGCCGCGCGGCGCGCCAGGTAGGCGAGGAACTCGAGGCTCGTGTCGTCGCTCCAATGCAGGTCTTCGAAGACCATGAGCAGGGGCCGCTCGCGCGCCAGCCGCACGAACATCTGCGACAGCGCATCGAAGGCGCGGCGCTTCTCCTGCTCCGGATCGAGCGCCTGCGTGGGGCGCACGCCGGGCAGCCGCGGCGCCAGCTCGGGAAGCAGCTTCAGCACTTCGGGCGCCTGCTCGCCGAGGCACGCCTGTATCTCCTCGGCGGACTTCGGCACGATGCAGCCCCGCATCAGGTCGAGCAGCGGCGCATACGGCAGCGTGTCGTCGTGCTCGAAGCAGGCGCCCTGCATGACGTTCAGCGGCCCGGACTCGGCCGTCCGCGCGCGCTCCTGTAGCTCGCGCACGAGTCGCGACTTGCCGATGCCCGCCTCCCCTCCGATGGTGATCACGCGCCCGCTGCCGCCGGACGCACCTTCGAGCACGCGGTCGAACGCGGCCAGGTACTCACCTCGGCCGATGACGAACGGACAACTGATGGAGACATCGGGATCGAGCTGCAACCTGCCTCCGCGCCGGGAAGGCGCACCCCCTTCTCCGGATTGGCCTTATTGTTGCATCAACGCGATAACGAGTGTAAAGCGCATCGGCATAGCCGTTGTTAGCCACCTGCTCTCGGCCAGAGTGGGAGTTGGCCTGTGTCGGATGCCCCGGCTGTCTCGCGAAGCTGGCTGCAACTGACGCCGAGCAGGCGGAACCGGTCGCCGGGCGATATCACGCCGTCCAGCAGCGCGGTCGCCGTCTCGCGAAGATCGGCTTCGTCATGCACGCGCTCGGCGCGGGTCGTCCGGCGCGTGATCGTCCGGAAGTTCGCGTACCGCAGCTTCAGCGTCACCGTCACCGCCGCCAGTCGCCGCTCGCGCATCCGGTGCGCGACTTCCTCCACGATACGGGCGAGCGCGCCGCGGAGTTCTTCGCCGTCCGCGAGGTCGTGCGCGAAGGTCGTCTCGGCGCCAATCGACTTGCGTTCGTGCACCGGTTCGACGGCGCGGTCGTCGATGCCGCGCGCCATGTCGCCGAGCACCGGGCCGCGCGAGCCGAGCACGCGCGTCAGTTGCCCGGCATCCGCTCTGGCGAGGTCGTCGATGGTGCGCACCCCGATCGAGTCGAGTACCTCCTCGGCCTTCGGCCCGACGCCCCACAGCCGCCGCACCGGCATCGGCGCGAGAAACGCGCGCTCCCCGCCCGCCGGCACGATGACGAGGCCGTCGGGCTTGCCGGCGTCGGAGGCGATCTTGGCGATCGTCTTGTTGGCGCCACCGCCGATCGAGGCGTTCAGCGCGGTGACGCGCCGCACCTCCGTCTTGACGTGCCGCGCGGCGGCTTCGATGCCTCCCAGTGTGTCCACCTGTGACGTTATGTCGAGAAATGCCTCGTCGAGCGAGAGCGGCTCGACGAGCGGCGTCACCGACCGGAAGATCGACATGACCTGCTGCGACACCTCGCCGTAGCGGTCGAACCGCGGCGACACGCGCGCGGCATCCGGACACAACCGCAGCGCGCGGCTCATCGGCATCGCCGAATGCACGCCGAACGCGCGCGCCTCGTATGACGCCGCGGCCACGACCCCGCGCCCCTCCGCCGAGCCGCCGACGACGACCGGCTTCCCACGAAGTTCCGGGCGGTCGCGTTGCTCCACGGAGGCGTAGAACGCGTCCATGTCCGCGTGCAGGATCGTGCGCGTCATCGGCGTGCGTCGCTCGGCGAAGGCTCAGGCCGAGCGCCGCGGCCGCGGTCTGCTCTTCCCGGCCGGCGACGCGGACGACGCGCGCGGCTTGCGTGCCGGCGGCGCGGCGGCCCGCTGCTTCCGCGCGGGCAGGGTACGGAGCCGCTCGATGACCCACATGCGGGCGAGCGTGCTGGGCCCGAGGCCGAGCGCCTGCGCCTCGGCGTAGAGCGCGCGCCAGTGGGCGTCGGAGAACCGGATCGGGATGACCTTGTCGAGCGGCTTCTTGAACTCGAGCTCGATCACTTCGTCTTCGTCTGACCACACGCTTTCGCCGGCATCGAAGCGCTCGATCAGCCGATCTAGCTTCTCACGTGGATCGTGGAACGCTGCCCGGCTCTGCTTACTTGCCTTGCCTGCCATAGAGCCTCCGTTCGGACAGATTCATGTCGCGCGCGCTGACCACCCAGAACTCGTTGGCGCCTGGCGCAAGCAGGACCGCAAGGTAGCGACCAGATGCGGTGCGCCCGAGCACCTGGAACAGATTCACTGCGGATGCGTCGCACATCCTTGTGGCGTGACAGGCACGCTTCCTCCACTTCGTCGAGCAGCACGCCATGCTTCACCTCGACCTTCTCGAGGATGTGCGCGTCTATCCGGATCGCGTCGATACGCACGGATTGCTCCTCTCAGCGTATACAAACGTATACGGAACGACTACAGTTGGCAAGAACACAAAGAGGCTCCGGTCGCATCACCGCAGCCTCTGGTGTGTTGCCCTCCGGGCGAGTTAGAGTCGCTCGATGATCGTCGCGGTGCCGATGCCGCCGCCGCAGCACATCACCTCGTGCCCGTAGCGGCCGCCGGTGCGCTCGAGCTCGTGCAGCAGCGTCGTCATCAGGCGCGCGCCGGTGCAGCCGAGCGGGTGGCCGAGCGCGATCGCGCCGCCGTTGACGTTGACCTTCGACATGTCCGCGCCGGTCTCCTTCTGCCATGCCAGCACGACCGAAGCGAACGCCTCGTTGATCTCGACGCGGTCGATGTCCTCGAGCTTGAGGCCGGCCTTCTTGAGGACGGCCGGCGTCGCCGTGATCGGCCCGGTGAGCATCAGGTGTGGGTCGGAGCCGACGACCGCCTGCGCGACGATCCGCGCGCGCGGCCTGAGGCCCAACTCCTGCGCCTTCTCGGCCGACATCAGCAGCACCGCCGCGGCGCCATCGGTGATCTGGCTCGAGTTGCCCGCGTGGTGGATGCCGTTCTCGCCGAACGACGGCTGCAGCGTGGCGAGCTTCTCGAGCGTGCTGTCGCGGATGCCTTCGTCGGTCTTGAAGACGCCCTTGACGCCCTCGTGCTCGACGTCGACCGGCAGGATCTCCTTCTCGAACTTGCCGCTGTCGCGCGCGGCCTTCGCGCGGTTCTGACTCTCGAGCGCGAAGCGGTCCGTGTCCTCGCGGGAAACGCCCCACTGCCGCGCGATGTTGTCCGCCGCAACGCCCTGTGACGTCAGGTCGTACGCCTCCCGCATGTGCTGCGTGAACGGGAAGCCGGCGACCTGGAAGTTCGAGCCCATCGGCACGCGCGACATCACTTCGACGCCGCCGCCGATCGCGATGTCGACGACGCCCGACGCGATCAGGTTCGACGCGAAGTGGATCGCCTGCTGGCCCGAGCCGCACTGGCGGTCGACCGT
>DASUKS010000063.1:0-15652 GCA_036278595.1 Dehalococcoidia bacterium | reverse complement strand
CAGCCCGACGAGGGTGATCGCCAGGGCGGCGCCCGTCGACACCAACGTGACCAGCGCGACGAACCAGAACAGTCCGACGCCGAAGCTGAGCACGAGGAACATCGCGGCCACCCACGTGCGCGGGGACACGAGCATGCGCAGCGGGTGCGTCAGCACGGCGGCCAGGCTCATGTGCTCCGGCGCTTCGGCCGCTCCAGCCGCTTCGGTGCCGATGCGGGTATCAACTGCCATGGCTCGCGCCTCCCTCTCGGGCCGTCAGATCGCCGGCGTCTTCGTGCGCTCTCATCACGCTGATTGTCGTGCCTCGCGGCCGCCCCGCCAATGCAGGCGGCTGGCATCTTTCGAGTGGGGTTATCCCCACCTACGGGTGGCGGTCACGGGCTACCACGCGGGCCGTCTGCTGACCTTGACGTGCACGTAAAGGAGAGCCTAGGATCGCTTCGCTTCCTATGGAGCGCAACGCGGTGCCGGCGAACGCCGGAGGAGGACACGATGAGCGAGGTCACGGTGGACATCCGCGACGGCAAGCTGCGCGGGGCGTCGGATGGCGGCGTGCTGGCGTTCAAGGGGATCCCGTACGGGGCGCCGCCGATCGGGGCCCGGCGCTTCCTGCCGCCGGCGGACGTGGAGCCGTGGGCGGGCGTGCGGGATGCGCTCGACTACGGGCCGTCGTGCCCGCAGGCGTCCTCGCGGCCGCAGGGCTGGGCCCAGGAGCCGCGGCTGTCGGAGGACTGCCTCTACCTCAACGTCTGGACACCGGCGACTGATGGCGGCAAGCGGCCGGTGCTCGTCTGGTTCCATGGCGGCGGCTTCAGCATCGGCTCGGGTTCGTGGCCGGTGTACGACGGCACGGCGCTCGCGCGGCGCGGCGACGCCGTCGTGGTGACGGTGAACCACCGGCTGAACATCTTCGGCTACCTGCAACTGGCAGGACTGATGCCGGCTGAGTTCGCGTCGTCGTCGAACGCCGGCATGCTCGACCTCGTCGCATCGCTCGAGTGGGTGCGCGACAACATCGGCGCGTTCGGCGGCGACGCGGGGAACGTGACAATCTTCGGCGAGTCGGGCGGCGGCGCGAAGGTCTCGGTCCTGCACACGATGCCGGCCGCGCGCGGGCTGTTCCATCGCGCGGTGATCGAGAGCGGACCGGGGCTGCGCGTGAAGCGCCCGGAGGCGGCGGCCGAGCTGAGCAAGCAGGTGCTCGCGGACCTCGGCATCAGCGCGGGCGATGTGAAGGCGCTGCAGGCGCTTCCGTACGAGCGGCTGCTCGACGCGAACGCGAAGCTCGGCGCGGCGGGCGCGTTCGGCTTCAGCCCCGTGCTCGACGGCAGGCACATCACCGAGGATCCGCGCGACGCATACGCGAGCGGGCGCGCGCCCGACGTGCCGATGATCATCGGCTGCAACCGCGACGAGGCGACGCTGTTCCTCGCGCGGGACACCTCGATCGACGATTCGTACGACGACGCGCGGCTCGAGAAGCGGATGTCGTCGCTGGGGGAAGACGGCGGGCGGATCATCGAGGCGTACCGTGCGTCGCGACCGGAGGCCTCGCCGCGCGAGCTGCTGCTGGCGATCGAGAGCGACCGGATGATGCGCATCCCATCGATCGAGCTCGCGGAGCGCAAGATCGCGGGGACGAAGACGCCGGTGTACATGTACCTGTTCTGCTGGTCGGCGGGGCCGCTCGGCTCGGCGCACGGGTTCGAGATCGCGTTCGTGTTCGACAACGCGCGGCCGCCGGTGATGGGCGCGTCGACGGGGCGCGCGGAGCTGGCGTCGCAGATGAGCGAGGCGTGGCTGGCGTTCGCACGCACCGGCTCGCCGGACCACGCCGGCATTCTCATGTGGCCTGCGTACGCGACCGACGAGCGCGCGACGATGATCTTCGACCGGGGGCCGGCGCAGGTCGCGGCCGACCCCGGCGCGGGCGAGCGCCGCGCGTGGCAGGGCGTCAAGACGCCGATCGGCATGCCGGCGTAGCCCACCCCCGCGACGCAGGGGCGTCGGGGGTAGCGCAGGGCCGCTGCCCTGACGCGTCCGCGTATTTCGTCGCCCGGTGCCGGTCCTCCTACGTTCGCCGTCTGTGAGGAATTTCCGTTGTTCCGGTAATTCACCCGGAATGGTGATGGGCGCCGGCCTCCGCGTATTGGACGCTACTCAAGCTGCTGCGACGAGCTGGATCTACGCTCGATTGCAACCAGCTTCACGGAGAGCGATCCGGCACCGCCGGAGCGTCGTTGCGTGGGGGGAGGTGAGGTGCGGATATGACGACGAACGTCCACGCGGACCCGCGGGTCGCGCCAGCGCCGGATCACTCGGCATGGCCGCCGTACTGGCAGCAACTTCTGACGAGCAACGTGATGCGGGAGTTCCGCGCCGCGCTGCAACTGACGCCGGACACCTCCGTGCGCGATTCGGTGATCGACGACCTGTGCAGCTTCTATGGGTGCAGCCCGGAAGAGTGCGTCGAACAGTGCGTGAACTGGGGGCGCTACTTCGACGAGGAATGGGACGCAGCGCCGAACGTGAGCGAGTTCCACCGCACCTCGAAGAGCTCGTCGTTCTCGCTGCTGTGGTGGGCGTACTGCCAGGCAGAGGGATACCAGTGGTCGCAGTCGGTCGGCGCGGCCGAGGCAGCGCTGCGCGTCGGCGTCCGGTCGGGAAGTCACCTCGACTTCGGCTGCGGACCGGCGGTGACGAGCCAGTTGTTCGCGCGCCTCGGGTTCGACACGACGGCGGCGGACATCTCGACGAGCATGCTCGACTTCGCGCGCTTCCGCTTTGCGCGACGCGGCATGCAGGCAACGTTCCTCGATCTCAACGATGGGGAGATCGGGGAAGGGAAGTACGACGTGATCACGGCGCTCTCCGTGCTCTGGCTCGTGCCCGACTTCGAGGGGACGGTAAGGCGACTGCACGCGGCGTTGAAGCCGAACGGGCTGCTCTTCGCGGACATCACGCCGAGCAAGTCCGCGCATGCGCGCTGGCAGATGTACAGCGAAGACCTGCCGCTCCGGCGGCAGCTGCATGCGGCCGGGTTCGATCCTCTGATCCGGCTGCCGTACATGGGTACGCTGTACCGGCGGGTTTCATCGCACGGGCCAACGCATGCGATACGCGGCGCGCGCGACCTGGTGCTGTTGAGCCCGCTCCGCCAGATATATCGGGACATGCGCACGCGGAGTGCCGCGCACTAACATCCGCTCTCTTCTCCCGCGCGTCGAATGCAGTCGGCACAGCCGCGCGCGACGACGCCGGGCTGCAGCGGGAACGCCAGCCGGACATGGCGGCGACGCGATGCTTCGAGCGCGCGGCATCGCTTACGATCCGGGGATGGCGATAGCGCAGCTCGAGGCAGTGGCACGCGACTACCCGGGGCTCTCGAGCGCCGAAGCGGCGGAGCGCGCGCGGGCGGGCGGCAGCAACCGCATCGCCGGCGCGGCGAGCCGGTCGTACTGGCGGATCTTCGTCGACAACGCGTTTCCGGCCGCGAACATCGCGCTGATCGCCGTCGCGATCGCGCTGATCGCGCTCGGGCTGTACATCGATGCGCTGTTGACGGCGGGGCTGGTCGTCGGCAACATCGTCGTCGGCGTGTTCCAGGAGGCGCGCGCGAAGCGGCAGCTCGACCGCATCGCGGTGCTCGCGCGGGCGCGGGCGACCGTCATCCGCGACGGCGAGGCGCGCGCGCTCGACCCGGACGAGATCGTGCAGGGCGACGTGCTGGTCGTGGCGCCGGGCGAGCAGGTGCAGGCTGACGGCACCGTGCTGGTCGCGGACAACTGCGCCTTCGACGAGTCGCTGCTGACGGGCGAGTCGGACCTCGTCCGAAAGTCCGAGGGCGACGCGATCTACTCGGGCAGCTTCTGCATGAGCGGGCGCGCGGTCTTCCGCTGCGACGTCACCGGGCGCGAGGGCTTCGCGAACCAGATCACCGAGAAGGCGCGCGCGTTTCGCGTCGTGCGGACGCCGCTGCAGCGCGAGGTCGGCTGGGTGATGTGGGGGATGGCGGTGTTCGTGGCGCTGCTCGGCGCCGAGGTGCTGGTGTCGTTCCACGGCATCTACGGCCGGCTGCCGCTGGTCGAGACGACGCGCGCGTCGGCGGTGATCGTGGCGCTGATCCCACAGGGGCTGTGGGTGATGGTCACGGTGACGTACGCGCTCGCGATCCTGCGCCTGTCGCCGCGCGGCACGCTGGTACAGCGGCTGAACGCCGTCGAGTCGATGAGTCACATCAACGTGCTATGCCTGGACAAGACGGGCACGATCACGACGAACGCGCTCGAGCTCGAGTCGGTGCACGCGCTCGAGGCTTCGGACGAAGAGGCGCGGCGCCAGCTCGGCGCGTTCTGCGCAAGCGCATCGGTGCCGAACCGGACCGACGAGACGATCGCGAAGGCGCTCGATGGCGAGGCGGCGTCGTTCGCGGAGGAGGTGCAGTTCAGCTCGCAGCGCAAGTGGAGCGCGCGCGCCTTCGCCGCAGGTGCGATGCCCGGGCTGTACGTGCTGGGCGCACCGGAGATGCTCATGGCGCACGTGCGGACGATCGAGGGCGCGGACCATCTCGTGCGCGGATGGCTCGATCAGGGCCTGCGGGTGCTGCTCTTCGCGCGCGGCGGCGATGCGGGTGCGATCCGCTGGGAGGCCGACGAGCCGCACCTGCCGGACGAGCTGGAGCCGCTGTGCTTCGTCGTGCTGCGTGACGAGCTGCGGCCGGGGGCGCGCGAGACGATGGCCGACTTTGGCGAGATCGGCATCGGCGTGAAGATCATCTCCGGCGACAACCCGGCGACGGTGTCGGCGCTCGCACGGGCGGCGGGCGTGGCGGGCGCCGAGCGCGCGATCTCGGGCAGTGACCTCGGCGAGACGGAGGACCAGCGCTTCGACGACCTGGTACGGGAGACGACGGTTTTTGGGCGCATCGTGCCCGCACAGAAGGCGCGGATCGTGGAGGCGCTGCAGCGGCAGGGGCGGTACGTCGCGATGATCGGCGACGGCGTGAACGACGTGCCGGCGCTGAAACGCGCGCAGGTATCGATCTCGATGCGGGCGGCGAGCCCGGTGACACGCAGCATCGCCGACATGATCCTGCTCGACGACTCGTTCAGATCGCTGCCGGACGCGTTCGCGGAGGGGCGGCGGATCCGCAAGGGCATGGAGGCGATCGTGCGGCTGTTCCTGGTGCGCACGTTCGCGGTGGGGCTGATGATCTTCGGCGTGGCGCTGCTCCAATCGGAGTTCCCGCTGACGCCGCGGCACACGGCGATCATGTCGGCGGTGACGGTGGGCATACCCTCGCTGTTCATCGCCGCGTGGGCGCCGCCGAAGCCGACGCGGAAGTACCTGATCCCGACGGCGGTGGCGTTCGTGGTGCCGGCGTCGATCGCGCTCGCGTTCGTCTCGGTGATTGTGTTCAAGTACGCGATCTCGGCCGAGAGCATCGGCGTCGGGCGCACGATGCTGACCTCGGTCGCGAGCCTGGCGGGCGTGCTGCTGATCCCGTACGCGGCGGAAGTGCGCGCGCAGTGGCTGACGCCGCGCGGGTTCACGTCGTCACGGCGGATGGCGGCGCTCACCGTGCTGATGCTCGCGACGTACGCGGTGGCGTTCACGGTGCCGCCGTTCCGCCACTTCTACGAGCTGTCGAGCCTGAGCCTGCTGCAGGGCTTCGTCGTCGCCGCCGGCGTGCTGTTCTGGGTGCTGCTGCTCGCGGGATGGTGGCGCGTGCAGCAGCGGGCGATCGCGCGCGGTCTGGTGCCGGGGCGGCTGGTACCTGAGTGAAGCGTGTCGATCCGCAGATGATGCAGATGTGCGCAGATTCTTTCTTTTTGATCCACAGATGGACACAGATGAGCACAGATGGCCATGCCGCGGGAGCGGCACCCGGGTGATGAAAATCGGATCACGCGATGTCATCCTGAGCGCCAGCGAAGGATCTCTCCCTAGACGAGGAAGCCTCACCGTCTGAAGCGATTTACAAGGCAGATGGACACAGATGAGCACAGATGGGTTGTTGCGGCGGCCGGCGAGTTACACGCCCATGCGGGCGCTCCGCGCCACGTCATCCCCCAGCCCCCTCTTCACCATTTGGAGAGGTAGGGGGAGTTGACTCCTCCTATGGTTCCGGTCGGCTCGCCGGGCGATGGAATATGGAGCAGGTGGCGGAGGGGGTGGGATTCGAACCCACGGTCGGTGTTAGCCGACAACCGTTTTCAAGACGGTCTCCTTAAGCCGCTCGGACACCCCTCCGGGTGGTGGTGGCTCGCGCGCTACTGCGCGTGCGGCGGTTCGAGTTTAACAGGGAGCGTCGGCGCTTCGGCGCCGGGTTGGAGGTTAGACGTTGGAGGTTGGAGGCCGGTGGTCGCCGGCACTGGTCGGTGGTGGATGCGCTGCTTCGCGTCCGTCGCTCCCGCTGGGCGGGCGGGGTAGGATCGGCCGAGGAGGTGCGCGCATGAGCGACGGGATCGCGGGGATCGATGCGAAGGCGCTGGAGCCGTGGCTGGCGGCGCACGTCGCGGGGGCGCGGGCGCCGTTCGCGTACCGGCTGATCACGGGCGGGCGGTCGAACCTGACGTTCGAGGTGACCGACGCGGCGGGCGCGCGCACGGTGCTGCGGCGGCCGCCGCTCGGGCACCTGCTGCCGACGGCGCACGACGTGCTGCGCGAGGCGCGCATCATGTCGGCGGTCGCGGGAACGGGGGTGCCGGTGCCGCCGGTGCTCGCGACGTGCGACGACCCGGCGGTCAACGGCGGGCCGTTCTTCGTCACGCGGTTCGTCGACGGCGTGGTGCTCGACTCGGCCGAGAAGGCGGCGCCGATCGACAACGCCGGGCGCGTCGCGCTCGCGGATCATCTGATCGACGTGCTGGTGCGGCTGCACGCGGTCGATGTGGATGCGGTCGGGCTCGGCGACCTGTCGAAGCGCGAGGGCTACCTCGAGCGGCAGGTGCGGCGCTGGGTGCGGCAGTGGGAGGGATCGAAGACGCGCGAGCTGCCGCTCATCGATGAGGTCGCGGCGCGGCTGGAGCGCGAGATGCCGGAGCAACGCGGCGTTGCGATCGTGCACGGCGACTATCGCTTCGGCAACACGATCTGTGATCTCGACCGGCGGGAGATCGCGGCGGTGCTCGACTGGGAGCTGTGCGCGCTCGGCGACCCGCTCGCGGACGTCGGCTATCTCGGCGTGTACTGGTTCGACGGCGGCCGCGGCGGCGTGACGAACGACCCGACGGGGGCGGGAGGCTTCCCAGGATACGAGGACATCGTCCAGCGCTACGCGGCGGTCAGCGGGCGGGAGGTCGGGAACCTGGGGTACTATCGCGGGTTCGCGGCGTGGCGGCTGGCGATCATCGCGGAGGGTGTGGCGTCGCGGCACCGCGAGCACCACCCGGAGGACGTCGAGGCGCTGCGGATGTCGCAGCTGTCGGTGCAGCGGCTGACGGAGTTCGCGATGGAGTGTTTGGGGTGATCCACAGATGAGGAGAGAGGGGAGAGGAGCGAGAGAGGGGATACACCACAGATGACACAGATGGGCGCAGATGTCTTTGTGTTTGATCCGCAGATGACGCAGATGAGATTTGCAAGAAGTCACGTGTGCGAGGCGCGGGCCGGACGGCGCGGACCTTAGTGTGGGGAACGCAGAGAACAGGGAACGGGAAATCGATGCTCAAGGCGACGAGTTCATCGCGCGATCCGGTCCCGACTCTTCACCACCTGCCAACCCCAACCTCCAGGCCACTGGCCCGATAGCGCGCGGTGATCCAAGCTACGGATCCGTGCGGGTGCGCACGACGTCAGCGATAAGGAGACCACCATGATCGACTTCGAGATTCCGCAGGAGGCGCAGGATGTCCGCGAGAAGGTGCGGCGCTTCGTTCAGGAGGAGTGCATCCCCGCCGAGAAGGAGCTGGACTCGCGGCCGTACAAGGAGGTGCTAGGCGAGCTGCGGCAGAAGGCGCGCTCGCAGGGGCTGTGGTGCCCGTTCATCCCCGTCGAGTACGGCGGCATGGGGCTGGGGCCGCTCGCGAACGCGCTCGTGCAGATGGAGCTGGGCGAGAGCTACCTCGGCGCGCTGGCGCTGAACACGCAGGGTCCGGACGACGCGACGATGCTGACGCTGCTGACGTACGGCACCGACTACCAGAAGGAGAAGTACCTCAAGCCGCTGCTCAACGGCGAGAAGCGCATCTGCTACTCGATGACGGAGAAGGCGGCCGGGGCGGACGCGACGGGCATGCAGACGCGCGCCGTCCGCGACGGCGACAACTGGGTGATCAACGGCGAGAAGTGGTTCAGCTCCGGCGCCAGCGTCGCGGACATCGCGATGGTGATGGCGAAAACGAGCCCGGACGCGCCGCGACACCAGCAGTTCAGCACGTTCCTCGTCGAGCTGCCGAACCCGGGGTACCAGATCATCCGCAACATCCCGACGATGGCGGGCGAGAGCCGGCTGGGGCAGATCCTCGGCGGCGGGCACGCGGAGATCAAGATCGAGAACCTGGTCGTGCCGCACGAGAACATCGTCGGCGGCGAAGGCAACGGCTTCAACATGGGGCAGCATCGGCTGGCATACGGGCGGCTGCGGCACGGCATGCACAACGTCGCGATGGCGCAGCGCGCGCTGGACATGGCGGCGAAGCGCGTGCTCGAGCGGGAGACGTTCGGCGAAAAGCTGTCGCGGCGCCAGGGCGTGCAGTGGATGCTGGCCGACTGCGCGAGCGAGCTGTACATCGCGCGGTTGATGCTGATGCACATCGCCTACAAGGCGGAGAAGGGGATGGATCTGCGGCAGGAGAACTCGATCGCGAAGGTGTACCTGGCGAACATGGTGTACAAGGTGGTCGATACGGCGATCCAGCTCCACGGGGCGCTGGGGTACAGCATGGACACGCCGCTGGCACGCTGGTACACGAGCATCCGCTCGCAGCGGCTGGTGGACGGCCCGGACGAGGTGCACCGGTGGACGGTGGGGCGCAACCTGCTGCGGGCGTACCGGGAGCACGGGACGACGGCGCCGGCGTGCGGGGGAGAGCTGTTGTAGGCCGTCGGGCGTTCGTGTGATGTCTGGGTCTGTGTTATCGCGGCGGCGGTGGGCGATGTGGCGACAACAGACAGCAGACAGCAGAGTCAGAGCGCGATGCGGCGCGCTCGCGCCGTTCGACGATGCGTGCTGCGCAGGACGCCGCGTCCGCGGTCAGGTGTGCGTGGGAGCGGGCGTCATCGGCAGTGTGAGGTCGGGGGAGGCGACGGTCGCGTCCAGCGCGGTACGTGCTACGGGCACGGCGCGCGAAAGCGCGCGCAGGGATGCGCGGAGCTGGAGGGCGAGGCGGGCGTAGGCGGGCCAGTCGCGGGGGGAGCGGAGGGCGGTGCGGGCGATCTGGCGCTCGTCTTGCTCCTCGGACCATGCGCGTACGGCGCGCGGGAGGGTGAAGCCGGCGGGGTCGAGCACCGCGCGCAGGGCGAGCCATCGGACGTTGTGCTCGGTGAGCGCGGATGCGATGTCGTAGGTCTCCATGTCGACGCCGGCGGCACCGTAGGCGTTCCAGGCGTCGGTGCGCGCGGCGACGCTCTCGATCGGGTGGTCGACGGTGAGCAGCGACGACGAGACGAACGGGAGGCGGGCGCGTCGCATCGCGCGGCGGGCGGCGTCGAAGGCGGCAGTGTGGGGGGTGAGCTCGGGTTTGCCTTCGGCGAGCAGGCGCCGACCGAGGATCAGTGCCCCAGGCGCGAGTGACGGGTCGAGGCCGCCGCAGACGCCGGCGATGAGCACGATGTCGGCGGGCTGGCGATCGAGGTGCGCGAGCACGCGCGCGGCGGCGTGGCGTGAGCCGCAGACGAAGGCATCGGGCGCGGCGGCGCGGGCCTCGCGCGTCATTGGGGTGACGACGAGCGTGCGCATGGGCTATGCCCTCCTTTCGAGCTGAGCGCGCAGAGGCGCGCGGAACGTTGCGCGCGCCGCGCAGCCGAAACCGTGGTTAGGCAACAACACGCCGGCGCTGCGCGCCACCTCACCCCCCGGCCCCCTCTCCAAATGTTGGAGAGGGGGAGACTCGTGATCGACGGATGTGCCGGCTTCGGTGGCACGGGCTTCGCGGGACGTCGGCGTGACGACGAGCGTGGCCATCATGTTATGCTCCCCGGCCGAGGAGGGCGCCGGCGCCGGCACGGATGCCTTCGAGCGGACTGGCCATCGTCGCGGTGACGGCGGTGGCCTCGTAGCCGCAGTGCGCCATGCAGTTCGTGCAGCGGGCGTCGCGGCCATAGCCGTAGCGGTCCCACTCGGTCTCCTCGATGAGCTGCTTGAACGTGGGGACGTTGCCTTCGGCCATCAGGTAGCACGGCTTCTGCCAGCCGAAGACGTTGCGCGTCGGGTTGCCCCAGGCCGTGCACTGCATCGCGGTCTTGCCCTGCAGGAAGTCGAGGAAGAGCGGCGTGTGGAAGAAGCGCCACTTCTTGCGGCCGGGCAGCGCGAAGATCTTGCGGAACGTGTCGATCATCTGCGGGCGGCGGAGGAAGACGCTCTGGTTCGGCGCCTTCGGGTAGTCGTAGCCGGGCGAGACCATCATGCCATCGATCTTGAGGTCCTCCATGAGGAAGGTGAAGAGCTGGCCCATCTGCTCCGGTGCGCTGTCAGCGAAGACGGTGGTGTTCGTGCTGACGCGGAAGCCGAGGCGCTTCGCCTCGCGGATGCCCTCGACCGCCTTGTCGAACGTGCCGGCGCGGTCGACCATCGCGTCGTGCAGGTCGCGCATGCCGTCCATGTGCACGCTGATCGTGAGGTAGGTCGAAGGACGCAGCTTCGGCAGCCAGCGGTGCAGCAACAGCGCGTTCGTGCAGAGGTAGACGAACTTCTTGCGCGCGACGAGACCTTCGACGATCTCGTCGATCTGCGGATGCACGAGCGGCTCGCCGCCGGCGATCGAGACGACGGGTGCGCCGCACTCCTCGGCGGCGTCCCAGCACTGCTGCGGCGTCAGGTACCGGTTGAGCACGTCCTCCGGATGCTGGATCTTGCCGCAGCCGGCGCACGCAAGGTTGCATCGATACAGCGGCTCGAGCATGAGCACGAGCGGGTAGCGCTTGTTGCGCTTGATCTTCTGCTTCGCGAGGTAGGCGCTGACGGCGACTGCCTGGCGGACGGGGATTCCCACGGTGTGCCTCCTTTACATGTACGCGGCCGAGGCGATCGGCCGGCCGGTGAATTGCATCATGTGCGTCTCGTCCTCGGACGCTGCGCGCGCAGCCGCGAGACCGCTGCGCACGGCGGACTCCATGGTCGCGGGCCAGCCGGTGCCGGTGTAGGCGCCGGCGAGGAAGAGATTGGCGATTGGCGTGCGCGCGCCGGGACGTCGGAGCGCGGGCGCGGGGACGAACGTCGCGTCGGGTTCCTTGATGACGGCGCATCGGACGACGTTCGCGGCGGCGGCGGCCGGGAGGGCGCGGCGGAGCTGCGGCAGCAGGAGATCCTGCAGCTGCTGCCTGCCGAGCGGCATGTATCGCTCCGCCGCGCTCAGGGAGATGACGACATGTTCTTCGCGCGCCGTCTCGCCGGAGATGCGCGTGCGGTTGAACACCCACTGCAGATCGCAGCCGGTGAATGCGGCGAAATCGAAGTCCGCGACCGGCCGGTCGAACCAGAGATGCACGTTGACAATCGGCGACGTGCGGAACGCAGCCAGATCAGCGAACGGCGATTGGTCCGCGATGGTAGCGGGAAGCATCGAGAGCAGCGCGGCGGGCGGGACGGCGGCGATGACGGCGTCGTAGGAGATGCGCTTGCCGTCGGCGAGCTCGACCGCGCACGCGGCGCCGTCTTCGAGCACGATGCGGGTGACGGAGGCGCCGGTGCGCACATCGCCGCCGCGTGCGCGGATGTACGCGAGCGCGGGGTCGACGTGGAGCTGCGTGAGGCCGGCGACGGGCACGCCGACCGCGGCGGATGTCGGCGATTTCAGGAAGCCTTCACGGAAGACGAAGAGCGCCTGCGCCGCGGACGCGTCGTCGCAGCGGCAGTTGAGCGCGGGCACGACGACAAGATCCCAGAAGTCGCGGATGGTAGCGTCGGTCTGGCCGTGCGCGCGCAGCCACGCGCCGAAGGTCTGGGATTCCAGAGCTGGGTCCGGAGCTGATGCCGTGCGGATCGCGAGGATGCCGCGGGCGATGCGGAGTTTGTCGGTGGGGCGCAGGTGGGCGTAGGTGGCGAACGACGGGACCATGTGCAGGCCGGCGGGCAGGGGATCTGCGCGCAGGGTCGAGGCGCGGCCGTTGGCGTCGTAGACGCGCACGGACATGCGCGGCTGCCATCGCAGGAGATGCGCGGTGCCGATGCGCTCCAGGAAGCGGACGTACTCCGTCGTGCAGCGCATCGCGATGTGCTGGCCGTTGTCGACCTGCTCGCCGGTGGCGCGCTCGGCGAAGGAGTAGGTCTTGCCGCCCGCCCACGGCCGACGATCGAGCAGCAGGACGTCGTGGCCGCGGTCCGCGAGCTCGCAGCCCGCGGCCAGCCCCGCCAGCCCGGCGCCGACGATCGCCATTCTCACGCGGGCCTCACGATCGCCGCCTGGGCCCAGAGCTTCGCGATGGCGGCCATCTTCTCGCGGCCGGAGAGGTTGACGCGTTCTGTGAGCACGTCGTAGTTGCGCGCCTCGATGCGCTTGAGGATCTCGGCGTAGACGCCCTGCAGCACGTTGACGCACATGCGCGAGCGCAGGTCGAGCAGCGGCAGCAGGCGCTTGCCGCTGCGGAAGTAGACGTGCGCGCGCTCGCCCTGCTGCCGCATGAGCGCGGCGAAGCGTTCATCGTAGTCGTCGCGCAGGATGTCAGCATCGGTGAGGCCATGGGCGGCGAGGTCGTCGGCCGGGAAGTAGACCCGGCCACGCGCGGCGTCCTCCTTCACGTCGCGCATGATGTTGACGATCTGGAGGCCGATGCCCATATCGACGGCGAAGTCGCGCGCGTTGCGGTGCGGCTTCGTGCCGAAGATCGACGTGCAGATGAGGCCGACCATCGACGCGACGCGGTAGCAGTAGGTGTAGAGGTCGTCCCAGGTCTGGTAGCGGTTGATGGTGAAGTCCATCTCGACGCCGTTCACCAACTCCTCGAAGAACTCGGGCGGCATGTGGAAGCTGTCGACGGCGCCGCCGAGCGCGGTGAACAGCGGACCCTGGCGGTCGCCGGCGTAGCAGCGGCGCAGGCGGTCGCGCGCGGCGGCGAGCTGGCGCTCCTGCTCGCCGCGGTCGGTCAGCTCGTCGGCGATGTCGTCGACATAGCCGCTGAACGCGTAGGCCGCGTAGATCGCGTTGCGCTTCGTCTCGGGCAAGATCGCGAAGGCGTAGTAGAAATTCTTCGCGCGCTCCTTCGTGTAGGCCTTGCACCAGGCGTAGGCGTCATCGAGACCGGTGGGCGTCGTGCTAGACGGAGACGCGATGGCGGTGGTCATTCTTCCTCCCTTCGGTCGAAGAACCTGGAACTTAGAACCGAGAACCGGGTTGGCCGGCGCTGGTTCCAGGTTCTCGGTTCTAGCTTCTCGCTCGCGACGCGAGCATCGCCGTGCCGCAGCGCAGGGCGAGCGCGAGCTTCCGCGCTTTGCCGGTGCGCAGGCGGCGGGTGAGCGTGTCGTAGTCCGCGCGCTCGATCGCGTCGAGCACGGCTTCGCCGCCGAGGCGGAAGAGCTGCACGTCGGCGCGGGCGCGGTGGTCCACCATGTCCTCGAGCGCGCGGCCCTCGGCGAACAGCATGCGCGCGCGGCGGACTTCGAAGCGCATGAGCGCACGGTAGCGCTCGTCGGCGACGCCGGCGCGCAGGTCGTCTTCGGTGCATCCGAAGCGACGCAGGTCATCGAGCGGGATGTAGATGCGGCCGTTCTGCAGGTCCCGCGAGACGTCCTGCCAGAAGTTGGCGAGCTGTAGGCCGGCGCACGTAGCGTCGGACAGCCGCTGGCGCGCGTCGTCGCGATAGCCGAGCACGTACAGCACCATCCGCCCGACCGGCGTGGCGGAGTGATCGCAGTAGTGCAGCAGGTCGTCGTAGGTCTCGAAGCGCGTGATGCGCTGGTCCATGCGGTTGGCTTCGATGAGCCGCAGGAAGGGCTCGTCCGGGATCGCGTGCTCATCGATCGTACGGCCGAGCGCGACGAAGAGCGGCGCCTCGCGGCGGCCGGCGAAGCAGGCCCGCAGGTCGCGCTCCCACGCGTCGAGCAGCGCCAGTCGGTCGCCGGCGGCCTCGTCGCCGAGGTCGTCGGTCCAGCGGCAGAAGGCGTACAGCGCGAAGAAGTGCGGGCGCAGCGCCTTCGGCAGGAACCAGGAGACGACGGTGAAGTTCTCGTCGTGCTGCCGCGCATATCGGCGGCACCAGTCGTACGCCTCGCGCTCTTCGGGCGTGACGGGCCGCGCACGCAGATCGATGGTCGTTGCGGTCATGCGAGCGGGTCCTCCCCCGGCAGGTGGATCGCGTTGCCGGCGAGCGTGCGGCGGTAGCGGCCGAGCGCCCACATCGGCCAGTAGTTCCGGTAGAGGTGGTACTTGAGCATGAAGTCGCGGGGGAAGCCGGTGCCGGTGAACTGCGGCTCGTGCCACTGGCCATCCGACTGCTGCGTGCGCACCAAATATTCGACGCCGCGCCGCGCCGCGTCGGCGCGCTCCTCGCCGGCCGCGATCAGCGCGAGCAGCGCCCACGCGGTCTGCGACGCCGTGCTCTCGCCGCGGCCGCGCTGCGTTTGGGGTTCGTCGTACGACGCGCAGGTCTCGCCCCAGCCGCCGTCGGGGTTCTGGTGCGCCGCGAGCCACGCGACGGCGCGGCGGATGCGCGGGCTCCGCGGCGACTCGCCGGCGGCGACGAGCGCGGGCACGACGGCGCCGATGCCGTACACGTAGTTCACACCCCAGCGCCCGAACCACGACCCGTCGCGCTCTTGCGTCGCATGCAGGTAGTCGAGCGCGCGGCGCAGCGCCGGCGCGTCGGCGCGCATGCCGTCGAGCGCGAGGAACTCGGCGATGTGCGCGGTGACGTCCTCGCTCGGCGGGTCGAGCGCGGCGCCGAAGTCCGCGAACGGAATTTGCGTGACGAAGGACTTCGTATTGTCCTTATCGAACGCGCCCCAGCCGCCGTTTCGCGACTGCATCGCGAGCAGCCAGCGCGCGGCGCGGCGCCAGGCGCCGTCGCGCTCGCCTTCGAGCGCGAGCAGGCGGAGGGCGATGAGCACCTCGGCGGTGTCGTCGGTGTCGGGGTAGTTGTCGTTCTCGAACTCGAACGCCCAGCCGCCCGGCTCGACGTCCTTCACCTTCACGCACCAGTCGCCGCGCGCGCGGATCTCCTTCGAGAGCAGCCAGCGGCCGGCGCGCAGGAGACCTTCGTCATCGGCCGGGACGCCGGCCTCCCGCATGCCGGTGACGGCGAGCGCGGTATCCCAGACCGGCGAGACGCAGGGCTGCACGGTGAACGTGTCCTCGGTCTCGAGCGCGAAGCCCGTCAGCAGGCCCTCGATTCCCTTGGCCGTGACGGGGTGGTCGTTGCCGTAGCCGAGGGTCTTCAGGGCGATCAGCGAGTACACCCACGGCGGCTGGATGCCGCCCCACGATCCGTCGGCCTCCTGGCGCGCGATCACCCAGCGCTCGGCACGCTCGAGCGCGAATCGGCGCAGCCGGCGCAGCGG
>DASUKS010000062.1:0-3043 GCA_036278595.1 Dehalococcoidia bacterium | reverse complement strand
CTCAGCGAGCTGGCGCGCAGCAACGCCGAACTCGAGGCGTTCACCTACAGCGTCTCGCATGACCTCAAGGAGCCGCTGCGCACCATCGAGGCGTTCAGCCAGTTTCTGCTGGAGGATTACCAGGCTAACCTCGACGACCAGGGGCGGGACTACCTGCAGAAGCTCGCCAGCGCCAGCGCGCGGATGAAGCATCTGATCGAAGACCTGCTCGCGCTCTCCCGCATCGGGCGCCGCGACGTCGCGACCTCGACCGTCGATGTCGGCCGCATAGTCGCCGACGTCGTGGAGGGCATGCGAGCGACGATCGAGGAGCGCGGTGCCGAAGTGCGGGTTGATCCCGACCTGCCCGGGGTGCGTGCGGACGCGGCACGCATCGAGCAGATCTTTGGCAACCTCATCGCAAACGGCATCAAGTTCAATCGCTCGGAGCACCCATCGATCGAGGTCGGCGTCCGTGGCCAGGGCGGGGAGACGGCGGCGTACTTCGTCCGCGATAACGGGATCGGCATCGAGCCGGCCTATCACGAGCGCATTTTTGGCATCTTCCAGCGCCTGCACCGCCGCGAGGAGTTCGAAGGCACCGGTGCCGGCCTGGCGATCGTCAAGCGCGCCGTGGAGAGCCTCGGGGGCACGGTCGAGGTTGAGTCCGACGGTGCTGCCGGGACGACGTTCGTGGTCACGCTGCCGACGGCCGAACCCAGGCAAGCAGACGAACGGGCCGCGGCCTAGAGGCGAGCGATGGAACGATACAGCCCGACACGCATCCTGCTCGTCGAGGACAGCCCCGAGGACATCGAGATCGTGCGACGGGCGCTGAAGGAAGCAGGCATGCAGCACGAGTTGTTCGTCGCCCGCGACGGATTTGAAGCGCTCGAATTCCTGTTCTACAAGGGACAGTTCGAGCGAGCGAACCATCCCCGGCCCGACATCATCCTGCTCGACCTGAACCTGCCGCGGGTGTCCGGCTTTGACGTGCTCAAGGTCGTGCGGAGGAGCGACGACACGGCCATGATCCCGGTCATCATCCTCTCCTCGTCGATTACGAAAGAGGATGTAGAGGAGGGCTACCGGCTCGGGGCCAACACGTACATCCAGAAGGAGGCGAACCTCGTCCGGGCGATCAGCGTGCTCGGGGAGTACTGGGGCATCTTCGCGAGGCTGCCCGCCGTCGCCTGAACGGACGACAATGAGAGGGGAAGGAGCACACCGTGGACAGTTATAAGCCCGTGAAGATCCTGCTGGTCGAGGACAACCCTGACGACGTGCTGATCACGCAACGCGCCCTCGCGAAGAGCCGCGTCGCGAACGAACTGCATGTCGTCCGCGACGGCCAGGAGGCGCTGGAGTTCCTCTTCGCCCCCGGCGACGACGCAGTGACCCGCCCGGACCTGATCCTCCTCGACCTCAATCTGCCCCGCGTCAACGGTATCGAAGTACTGGAGCAGATCCGCCAGAGCGAGGATCTCGCCGTGATTCCGGTGATCATGCTGACGGCCTCGGACCGCGAAGAGGACATCGCGCGGAGCTACCGTCTCGGCTCCAACACCTACATCCAGAAGCCGGTCGAGTTCGCCAAGTTCCTCCACGCTTTGGAGGTGCTCGGCCAGTACTGGATCGTCATCGCGAAGCTCCCGTCGGCCGCCTGATGGACACGCCGACGCAGCTCATCCGCGTGCTCCTCGTCGAGGACAACCCCGCCGACGTGGCGATCGCGACGCGCATCCTCGGGCGCTATGCCCACGCGCATTTCGATGTGTCGTCGGTGTCATCCGCGGATGAATGCATCGCAGCGCTGGGCGAGCACGAGTTCGACCTGGTGATGCTTGATTACGGGCTCCCCGGCGAGGACGGCCTGGCGCTCCTGCGGCGGATGAAGCACGACCGGGCGGCACCGCCGATCATCATGCTGACCGGCCAGGGAGATCCCCGCGTCGCCGGCGAAGCGATGCGCGCCGGCGCCTACGACTACTTCCCCAAGGACTCGCTGAGCTCTGAGGTGCTGGGCCGCGCGGCCCACCAAGCGCTGAAGAACCATCAACTCGAAACGCAGCTCATCGACGAGCAGATCGAAGGCACGGAGCAGGTGATTTTCGCGATGGCGTCTGCGGCCGAGCTGAAGGACGCGGAGACCGAGGGGCACCTGCGGCGGATGTCGGTCTATGCCGTCCGTCTCGGCCAGGAGTTACGGCTCGACGAACGAGATCTGCTGCTGCTGAAATACGGCGGCATCCTCCACGACATTGGCAAGATCGGCGTGAGCGAGACGATCCTCCGCGAGCCGGGCCCACTGAGCCCGGACCAGTGGCATGAGATGCGCCAACATCCATTGATCGGCGAACGCATCTGCCGGCCCTTGCGCATGTCCGCCGCGCTCGCGCCGATCGTCCGGCACCACCATGAGCGTTGGGACGGCCGAGGTTACGTCGACGGGCTGGCCGGGGAGGAGATCCCGCTGCTTGCGCGCGTCATCAGCGTGGTCGACGCGTTCGACGCCATGTCCGCCGACCGCGCATATCGGGCGGCACTACCGCTCCCGGCGATCATCGCCGAATTCGAAGCGTGCGCCGGCAGCCACTGGGACCCGGAGATCACCGCCAGCTTCTTGCGGCTGCTGCGCCGCGCCGGAGCGGACTTCGTGGTCGCCGACCGGGCGCGCGCTGCATAAGCGCGCTCCTTCGGCGAACGCCAGCGAACGTCGCCCAACTTTCGCACTGTGCCGGAGCCGACGCTATTGTGCCATCGTGTGCGGCTACTCCGCGTCCCGTGTGCCGGAATGCGTGTGCGCCTCGATGAACTCGTTCAGTGCGTCCCAGCTGATATAGCGGCGCCCGGCCGGTAGCAACGTGTCGGATCTGCTGCGGCTCTGATTTCCGCCCGCAGCCGAACCATCACGATCTTGTCATCGTGTCGCGCGGTGACCGGCGCAGCCACGAGTGTCCATCCTTTCCCCGCCCGGATTCATCATTGCCGATCCGGGTCAGGAGACGTCCGCAAGGCTGCACGCTCCGGCCTAAGTCGCTTCGAATCGCGTCCTCGCTCGTTC
>DASUKS010000061.1:0-11189 GCA_036278595.1 Dehalococcoidia bacterium | reverse complement strand
ACGACCGAGGTGATCATCACCGACATGGAGATAACAAGCAGCAGCGCGAATGGCCTCATGTATCCCTCCCCGAGCCGGTCGCCACGCCACTGCGAAGGCGGCGTACCAACCGGTAGCCGCTACGCTACGCCCCTTTCTTCGCGGCTGTCAATGATATCGTCACATGATGTGAGCATCTTCATGAAGGCGCCCATAGCCGCGCGCATCCGACCCGCACGACGCAACATCGCTCCCAACCCGTTCCCCCAATCCCGCGTCTAGCCATAACGCATGCCCAGTCCTAGAATCTCAACGTTCCCGCGAATGCCCGCCACGCCGAGAGGGAGACGTCTTCGATGGCACGCCGCAATGGCCGCAACGGTTCCACCCCCGCCGCCACCTACACCTTCAGCTTCCAGGCCCAGTACCCCAACAAACCCGGCATGCTCGCGAAAATCGCCCAGGCCGTCGCCGACTGCGGCGGCAACATCGGCGATATCGATGTCGTCCGCTCGACCGGCACCACCATGATCCGCGAGATCAGCGTCCAGGCCCGCGACAGCCAGCACGCGGCGGAGATCGTCGACCACGTCCGCGCCCAGAAGGGCATCAGCGTCAAGAGCGTCACGGACCGCGTCTTCCTCAGCCACCGCGGCGGCAAGATCGAGATCCGAAACAAGGTACCGGTCACCAGCCGCCGCGACCTCTCGGTCGTCTACACGCCTGGCGTCGCCCGCGTGTGCCTGGCAATCGACAAGGAGCCGGAAGCCGCCTGGTCCCTCACCATCAAGGGCAACACCGTCGCCGTCGTCAGCGACGGCACCGCCATCCTCGGCCTCGGCGACCTCGGCCCGAAGGCTGCCATGCCGGTCATGGAGGGCAAGGCGATGCTCTTCAAGTCCTTCGGCGGCGTCGACGCCTGGCCGATCTGCCTGGATACGAAGGACCCGGACGAGATCGTCGAGATCGTGAAGAAGATCGCCCCCGGCTTCGGCGGCATCAACCTCGAGGACATCTCCGCCCCCCGCTGCTTCGAGATCGAAGACCGCCTGAAGCGGGAGCTCGAGATCCCCGTCTTCCACGACGACCAGCACGGCACCGCCGTCGTCGTCCTCGCCGCCCTGCTCAACGCGCTCAAGCTCGTCCGCAAAGAGCCGCAGGACCTCAAGGTGGTCGTCTGCGGCGTCGGCGCCGCCGGCGTCGCCTGCTCCAAGATCCTCATGTCGTACGGCGTGAAGAACATCATCGGCTGCGACACGAAGGGCATCATCTACAAGGGACGCACCGAGAACATGAACTTCATGAAGGACTGGTTCGCCGACAACACGAACCTCGAGGGCGTCAGCGGCAGCCTCAGCGATGCCATGGAGGGCGCCGACCTCTTCCTCGGCCTCTCCGGCCCCGGCATGCTCAAGCGCGCCGACGTCGAGAAGATGAACCGCGACCCCATCGTCTTCGCGATGGCGAACCCGACGCCCGAGATCATGCCGGAAGAGGCCGGCGACGCCGTGCACGTCATGGCCACCGGCCGCTCCGACTACCCGAACCAGATCAACAACGTCCTCTGCTTCCCCGGCCTCTTCCGCGGCGTGCTCGATGTCCGCGCGCGCGAGATCAATGAAGAGATGAAGATCGCCGCCGCCGAGGCCATCGCGTCGGCCGTCGGCAAGAACGAGCTCAGCGCCGAGTACATCATCCCGAGCGTCTTCCACCCGACCGTCTTCAAGACCGTCGCCAAGGATGTTGCGCAGGCCGCCATCCGCACCGGCGCCGCCGACCCGCCCGAGACACGCAAGCCGCTCGTCTTCGTGTAGCCGCGCGGCTTCCCCGCGCATGCCCCGCACGTCACGTTGCGAAAGGTGACCGATGGACAGCGCGCGCATCACTGAGCTCGGAGCGGCGGTCGAGCGCGGCGAACCACACTGCGAGTCCGCGTTCTGGCGGCGCGTCGAACGCGAAGGCGCGCCGATCGTCGAGCCCGTCCCCGGCGACGACGAGCACCGCCTCCTGACGTTCGTGTGGCGCGGCGGCGCACACACGCGCGGCGTCGCGATCGTCGGGGGCATCGTCGGAAACCAGTACGGAGAGCTGACACGGCTCACCGGCACTGATGTCTGGTACGGGACGTACGTCGCGCCGGTGAGCCTCCGCACGTCGTACCAGCTTCTCGAGAACCCCTCGTGGCTCGGACGCGACGCCAACACGCTTTCTGCTGAAGACCACGTCGCCATCCCGGCCGAGCCGTGGTGCATCGACCCGCTGAACCCTCGGCGCTTCGAGCGTCCGCTCATGCCGGTGACGTCGATGGTCGAGCTCGAAGCGGCGCCCGCGCAGCCGTGGATCGTCGAGCGGGCGGAGGCGCCCCACGGCCGCATGGAACCCCACCGCGGGAGCAGCGAGCGGCTCCAGAGCGACCGCGTGGTCTGGACGTACCTCCCGCCCGGGTACGACGAGTCCGCCGCGCATTATCCGCCCGTCCTGCTGTTCGATGGATACGCCTACCTGCAGATGGACATCCAACACACGCTCGACAACCTCATACACGCCGGGCACATCCGCCCCGCCGTCGTCGCGATGCTTAACCCCATCGACCGCATGAAGGAGCTCGCCTGCGATCCCGCCTTCACTGACGCGGTCGCCGACGAGCTGCTCGCTCGCTGGCTCCCGGGACGCTACCGCGTCGCGGGCGCCGCGGTCGTCGGCGGTGCGAGCCTTGGCGGACTCGCCGCCGCGTTCGCCGCGCTCCGCCGTCCCGACGTATTCGGCGCCGGCGTTATCTCGCAGTCGGGTTCGTACTGGTGGGGCCCCGGTGCGACGCTCCCGGCGCACACGAGCGACAAGTCGGTGCACTGGCAGTGGCTCACGGACGAGTACGCGAAGTCCGCTGCGCCGCCACGCCGCTGGTACATGGACGTCGGCGCACTCGAGCGCCCGGCCGAGGGCACCGACGGGCCGGACATGGTCGCCGTGAACCGCCGCGTGCGCGACGTCCTCCGCGCGAACGGACACGACGTCGCGTACAGCGAGTTCGCCGGCGGCCACGACTACGTCTGCTGGCGCGGCACGCTCGCCGATGCGCTACAGGCGTTGCTCCCGGCCTGACGCCTTCGCCATCGCGGCGCCGCCGTCAGGCGAGGAACTTCGCGTTCTCCTGCCGCAGCCACGCCTTCTGCTCGCGTGTCAGCGCGTCACCGAGCCCGATGTACTTCCCCTGGCTGTGGATGTCGAACCCGAACTCGTCGGTGAGGCCCAGGCTGTGCAGCACCTCGTGCCCGAGCGCCCATGCCGGGTGCGTCGGGTTCGCCGCGCTCCCCGGCGAGCAGAAGTTCGCGTCGTAGTGCGCGAGGCAGCCGGCGTCCGGCTTCCCGGTCAGCACGTAGTGCAGTCCCCAGTCCCCCACCGCGCAGGCGCCGATGTTCTGCGCGCGGTCGAAGCGCCCGCCGGCCCAGCCGCCAGCGCCGACGACGATCGCCCACTGCCGCCGGTCGCGCCCCTCCGGGAACCCCGCCTCGGGGAACACCTTCCCCCACAGCGCGTCCTCGTGCAGTCCCTGGTCCTCGGCATCCAGCAACACCGTGCGTCCGTCGCCCGATGTCGCAATCTCGCGATGCGTCAGGCGCGACCGGTGGCACCGGAAGTCGATCTTCGGTGCGGCGTCCAGTTCTGCTCGCAGCCACGACGCGATCGCGCGAAGCCACGTCTCAGCGACGGAGCACACAGCGTCCTCTGACCCGTAGCCGATGCCTTCAGCGGGGATGACGAGCGCCGCCCGCACGGGCACGACATCGCCCGTCACGGCCGAATTGGATTGTGCATAACCCGGTCGGTCAGCGTAGCGAAGTTGATAGCGATCGCCTCTCTCGCGTTCCCCGCCTGATTCGGCGCCGGGGATACGGTGAAGGTGTGGTGGTTCGTGGCGGGTTGGCTCCCCCGCCCGCCGCGGACACCGCGAATGATGTGAGAGGTGTTGAGATGGGTTTTATGCATCGCTTCAGCAAACACCGAGACACATCGCCCGCGGCTGTGCGCGAGATGCGTACCGAGATGTTCCGCCGGGTCCAGGAACTCCTGACGTACGACAGCGTGCTGCCGGACGCCACGATGCGCGGCCTCCGCCGTGCTGCGTTCTCCCTCTACCTGGATTGCCAGGAGCAGCCGGAACTCGACCTGGAGACACTACGCGTTCTCGAACACGCCGGGCAATGATTTACGAGTGCGACTGCGCGGGCGCCGTGTGGTCGTGGACGTGCGCCTCGCTCGCGTGGTCGCGCTCTTCGTCTTGCATGCTGTAGTCGTGGCTATGATGCAATTCGGCGTGATTGTGTGAGTGCGTGTGCCAGGATGTCTCGTGCTGCCAATCGTCGCCCAGCCCGACCCCGCTGTGTCGGTGCGTGAGATGATAGTGGTCGTGCGCGTGCACACGCGGCTGATGGTCGTGCGCGGACTGGTTTCCCTCGCCTTCGACTCGCTGTTCCGCAACCATCGGCTGCCTCCGTAGTCCTTCGTCTTCAGGTAACGATGAACTATCGCCCGCTCGGCGCGAGCCGGTCAGTACTCCGGATGGTGAGGGCGCGCTATTCGGACGCAGACCGCTCGTGCTTCGCTACGAGCTTCTCGGCGATCTGCATCCCGTAATAGCAGGGGACCGAGAGCAGCAGGATCGGCACGCCGATGATCACGCCCTTGAGGCCGATGAGCATGATGAACAGCCCGAACGAGATGGTGAGCCCCATCCCGAGCACCGCCACGATGCGGATGATCGCGATGTACGACGGCACCTGCGGAAGGGGCGGCGGCGGCGCTTCCGCGACGGGCGCATCGTCGCCGTAGTCAAGCTCCAGCTCGTCGTCTTCGAGGTCGGTTGGTTCGGCGTCGGTGACCTGGTTCATGGCGCTAGGCATGGTAGCCCGTGGTCGTCTGTTTGTGAAAGTCGTTGCAGGCCTGCCGCCTTGCCACGGCGTCGCCTCAGCGCCGGTTCAAACTAACCTTCGTGCGCCTCCGCGGCGGCCCCCTTCGAGGCCGCACGCTTCAGCATGAAGTAGCTGCTCTCCGGCCGGTGGAGTGGGAGTACGCCGGTCAGCTCCCAGCCTTCCTCGCCGAGCTTGTCGAGGAAGCCGCGAACGAACCCGGTCCGATGCTCGCCGCTCTGGCGGATGTACTCAACCCCTTCAGACGAAATCCTGCCCCTGAAATCCACGTAAACGACCCTGTACTGCCATCCGTCCATCTCGTTCTCCTTGACGGTGGCGCTGAACGGCGTCGCTGTGACCGCGGGCGGCAGGCCCGCCCTCAGTCTGTCACGCCGGCGCTGCCCCTGCGATCGCCTGAGCCTGCGGTTTTCGAAGCGCCGCCGGTCCGAAGCTCAATGTTCTCGGATTTCCAGGTTCTCGGTTCTGGGGTCTCGGTTCTCCGGCGCCCTACCCCACGATCCCCGTCCCGCCGTCCACGACGAGCGTCTGCCCGGTCACGAGGTCCGCCCCCTCGACGAACGCCATCACCACCTGCGAGACGTCTTCCGGCGTGCAGACGGCCTTCAGCGGCGCCCGCTGTGACTCTCGCGCCTTCGCCGCCTCGTACACCTGGTCCCCCAGCCCGCCGCGCAGCCAGCGTGTCTCGATGAACCCCGGCGCGACGCAGTTCACGCGCACGTCAGGTCCCAGCACGCGCGCCAGCCCGATCGTCATGTTGATCACCGCCGCCTTCGACGCCGCGTACGCCAGCGAGCTGCCGATCGATCGCACGCCCGCCACCGACGCGATGTTCACGATCGCGCCGCCACCGCTCTCCCGCATCGCCGGCGCCGCTGCGCGGCAGCAAAAGAAGACGCCCTTCACGTTGACCGCGTAGATGTCGTCCCAGAACTCCTCTTTCATCCCCTCGAGGTCATTGAACGCGACGAAGTGCGTCATCGCCGCGTTGTTCACCAGCACGTGCAGCCCGCCGAAGGTGTCCACCGCGCGGCGCACCATCTCGCGCACCTGGTCGTCCTTCGACACGTCGCACTTCACGAGCAGGCCGCGTGCCCCCGTCTCCTCGACGAGTCGCAACGCCTCGCGCGCGTCGTCCTCCGAGCGCGAGTAGTTGATGACGACGTTCGCGCCGCGCCGTGCGAGGTCGAGCGCCGTCGCCCTGCCCACGCCCACCGCGGATCCGGTGACAATCGCCGTCTTGCCGCGCACATCCATCGATTCGCTCCTCTAGCTGATGCGCGGAGCGTAGCGCGTAGGCCGCCGGAAGCAAGCGCGCGACCAACATCTGATCGGCGGCCGGCGCGGCTGTCATTCTGAGCGGAGCGAAGAATCTCTCCGTTCGCCGCAGACCTTCACGATCGGCTGGTCGTCGGCATCATCGAAGCACCGGGGGCCCCAACAGGATCCACGTCCGGCGCTGCACGATCTCCGCCGCGTGCGCGCGATCGTGCGAGATCATCCGTCGCAGCACCTTCCGCAGCGTCCATTCGCCCGGCGTGTCGCTCCCGGGATGCAGCGGCCCGAACACGCGTGCGCGGTCGGCAGGTGCGAGGTCGCGCAGCGCCTCGACGGTTAAGCGCCGTTCGTCGCCCGGCTCCCCGACGCGCTCGACGATCCCTGGCGCGGTCCCGTCGCGCAGGCTGCCGCGATAGAACACCTCGAGTTGCAGCACGTGCCGGAGGAGGTCGCGTATCGATCGTGGCTCCGGCGCCCACGCGTCGTAGGTCGCGAACGCGGTGTCCGGCGGCGCCCAGTTGAGCACGGCATCGGGCACGCCGCGAAGCGCCGCGAGCAGGTCGGCGCGCGCGAACTCCGCCCGCGCGAGATAACGGTCGAGGTCGGCGTCGCTCACCGGCGCGCGATCGCCGTCGAAGACGAAGTCCTGCCGGTGCTGTCCGGCCGTCAGCTCCTCCGCGACCTCCCAGCGCGTCGACTCGTCGCACGGCTCGCCGTGCTCACGCAGCCACGCGAGATGCTCGGCGATCGCGACCGGCAGCATCGACTCAAGCGCGGCCCGGTCCGCGCCGCCGGCGACGCAGCCAGGCAGGTCGTGCACCCACGCCTGCGGTGACGCGCCATACCACACAAGCCCAACCGGGTGCGTCATGCGCGAGCGTCTCAGCGGGCCTGCGAGAGGAAGTTCTTGTACATCTGCAGCCCCATGTCCGCGGACTTCTCCGGGTGGAACTGCGTGGCGACGACGTTGTCCTTCGCCAGCACGGACGCGAACGTCACGCCGTACTCGCTCTCGCCGATCACGACGTCCGGGTCCGATGGCTCCGGAAAGTAGCTATGCAGGAAGTAGAAGTAGCTGCCGTCCGGAATGTCATCGAAGATGAAGTGCTCGCGCGTCTGCCGCACCTCGTTCCAGCCCATGTGCGGCACCTTTTGGCCGCCGGGCAGCCGCCGAACCCGCCCGGGGATGATCCCCAGGCACTCGTGCTCGCCGCCTTCTTCGCTCACCGAGAGCAGCGCCTGCTGGCCCATGCAGACGCCGAAGAACGGCCGCCCGGAGGCGATGTATTTGCGTACCGGCTCGACCATCCCGTGCTCGCGCAGGTTCCGCATCGTGTCCGCCGCCGCCCCCACGCCCGGCACGATCAGCGCGTCCGCGTCCTCGACGTCGTGCGGATCGCCCGTCACCGACGGCTCGTACCCCACGTGCGCGACCGCGCGCGAGACGCTGCGCAGGTTCCCCGCGCCGTAGTCCACGATGACCACCTTCGGGTTCATGCCGGAAGTGTAACAAGCGCGTCCACGGACACCGACGCGGTTGATAGAATCGAGTCGTGACCACCGACACGCAGACCCGCGCCTTCCAGCAGGGCAAGCGCCGCGCCGAAGAGCTGCGCACGCAGATCGCGTACCACGAGCACCGCTACTTCGTGCTCGATGCGCCCGAGATCTCCGACGCCGAGTTCGATGCGCTCATGCAGGAGCTGCGCGCCATCGAGGCCGCGCACCCCGAGCTCATCACGCCGGACTCGCCGACGCAGCGCGTCTCCGGCGCGCCCGTCGAGACCTTCGGCATCATCGAGCACCGCGTACCGCTGCTCTCACTCGCCAACGGCTTCAACGCCGACGACCTCCGCGCATGGCACAAGCGCACCGCCGGCCTCCTCGAGCACGACCAGTTCACGATGATCTGCGAACCGAAGATCGATGGCCTGGCGGTCGCGCTCGTGTACGAACGCGGCCAGCTAACGACCGCCGCCACCCGCGGCGACGGCACTCGGGGCGAGAACATCACGCAGAACGTGCGCACCATCCGCTCGATCCCGCATCGCCTGAAGAACGCGCCCGAGCGCTTCGAGGTCCGCGGCGAGATCTACATGACGAAGAGCGGCTTCGAGAAGCTCAACTTCGAGCGCGGCGAGGCCGGCCTGCCGCTGTTCGCCAGCCCCCGCAACTCCGCCGCCGGCTCCGTCCGTCAGCTCGACCCGAAGGTCACCGCCTCCCGCCCGCTCGACGCCTTCCTCTACCAGCTCGGCTGGATCGAGGGCGGCGAGCAGCCGGCGACGCACTGGGAAGTGCTCGATTGGCTGAAGTCGCTCGGGTTCCGCGTGAACCACGAGATCCGGCGCTGTGACGATGTCGACCAGGTGATCGACTTCTGCGCCGGCTGGGTCGAGCGCCGCGAGTCGCTCGACTACGAGATCGATGGCATCGTCATCAAGGTCGACTCCCTCAACTACCAGCGCCGCCTCGGCGCCGTCGGGCGCGAGCCGCGATGGGCCATTGCCTACAAGTTTCCGCCGACACAGGCGACGACGAAGCTCCTTCGCATCGAGGTCAACGTCGGCCGCACCGGCTCGCTCAACCCCTTCGCCGTGCTCGAGCCGGTGAAGATCGCCGGCGCCACCGTCCAACTCGCGACGCTGCACAACGAGGACGACATCCGCCGCAAGGACATCCGCGCGGGCGACACCGTCATCGTCCAGCGCGCGGGCGATGTGATCCCGCAGGTCGTCGGCCCGGTTGTCAGTAAACGCACCGGCAGGGAGAAGGTCTTCAAGATGCCGAAGACCTGTCCCGCCTGCCACACGCCCGTCGTCCGACCCGAAGGCGAGGCGATGTACTACTGCCCGAACCGGCAGTGCCCGGCCCAGCGCTTTCGCCTGCTCGAGCACTTCGTTGGCCGCGGTGCCATGGACATCGACGGCATCGGCGAGTCGCTCGCGTATCAGCTCATGCAGGCGGGACTCGTGCAGGACGGCGCTGACCTCTACCGCCTGCACGAGAGGCGTGACGACCTGCTCAAGATGGAGCGCCTCGGCCCGAAGAGCGTCGACAACGTGCTGCGCTCGATCGAGGACAGCAAGAAGCGCCCGCTCGCGCAGGTGATCTTCGCGCTCGGCATTCGCCACGTCGGCGGCGAGGTCGCCGCGATCCTGGCGAACCACTACGGCAGCATGGACGCGCTGATGAACGCCTCGCCCGAGGACATCGACGAGATCCCGGGCATCGGCACGACGATCGCCGACAGCGTCAGCGAGTTCCTTTCGCTCGAAGACAACCGCAACGTCATCGAGAAGCTGCGCGCCGCGGGCGTCAACCTGCGCGAGGAGTCCGGCGGCGCCCGCGAAGGCCCGCTCAGCGGCCTTACGTTCGTCATCACGGGCCACCTCGAGGCGTTCTCGCGCGACGCCGGCGAGCGGCTGATCAAGCGCAACGGCGGCGGCGTCGGCTCCAGCGTCACGAAGAAGACCACCTACCTCGTCGTCGGCGCCGAGCCCGGCTCGAAGCTCGCCAAGGCGCAGCAGCTCGGCACCGAGGTTCTCGACGAGCAGCAGTTCCTCGCCCTCCTCCACGCCCGCGGCATCACGCCCGACTAGCCCCAGGAAATCTGCGCCCATCTGCGTCATCTGCGGATGAAGACAAGGCGACATCTGTGTCTCAGCTGTGTCTGTGGTTAAACCCACGCGGCGTTACACTTCGCCCGCCGCACGACGAAGGAGGCGCCATGTCGAAGATCCGCGATCTCTCCGAGCAGCTCTGGAACGGCACGCTCGATACGTCCGAATCCCACCCCGTGCACACCCGCTACCCGGAGGGCGACGAGGTCCTCGACGGCGTGCTGTACTACAAGGGGATCGCCGGCGCGACGACCGTTGACACCGGCGACGGGCTGGTGATGCTCGACACCGGCGCGATCAACGACGCCAAGCCGCTGCACGACGAAGTACGACGCTGGCGGCCCAACGCACCGCTCGCCGCCGCGATCTTCTCGCACCACCACGTCGACCACATCTTCGGCGTCCGGCCGTTCGACGAAGAGGCGCCGGAGCGGCGCTGGCCGCGGCCCGTCGTCTACGCGCATCGCGCCGTGCCGGGGAACTTCGACCGCTATAAGCGCACGCTCGGCTGGAACGCCGCGATCAACGTCCGCCAGTTCGCCCTGCCCGTTGAGCGCTTCCGCTGGTTCGAGGAGTACCGTTACCCCGACGTCACCTACGACGACCGCATCACCCTGCGCCGCGGCGACCTCACGTTCGAGATGCACCACGGCCTCGGCGAGACCGACGACGCGACGTGGACGTGGATCCCCGAGCGCAAGCTGCTCTTCCCCGGCGACCTCTTCATCTTCGCCGTGCCGAACGCCGGCAACCCGCAGAAGGTGCAGCGCTACGCCGGCGCCTGGGCCGTGGCCCTGCGCGAGATGGCCGCGCTCGGCGCCGAGGCGATGCTCCCGGGCCACGGTCTGCCGATCTTCGGCGCCGACCGCGTGCGCGTTGCCCTCACGGACACCGCCGACCTGCTCGATACGATCGAGTCGCAGACGATCGCGCTGATGAACGAGGGCGCGCAGCTCGACCGCGCCCTGCACGAGGTGCGCGTGCCGGACGAGCTGATCGCAAAGCCATATCTTCGGCCGGTCTACGACCACCCGCAGTTCATCGTACGCAACGTCTGGCGCCTCTACGGCGGCTGGCATGACGGCGAGCCCGACAACCTCCTGCCGGCGCCGCGTGCCGAGCAGGCGCGTGAGTGGGTCGCCCTCGCCGGCGGCATCGACGCCGTGCTGAAGCGCGCCTCAGCCCGCAAGGACGAAGGCAACCTGCGCCTAGCCTGCCATCTCATTGAGTTCGCGGTCCTCGCGGAGCCGCACTCCGATGAAGTGCACCGGATGCGCACCGCGATCTACCGCACGCGCTCCGGGGCGGAGACCTCCTCGATGGCCCGCAACATCCTCAACCACGCTGCCTTCGCCAGCGAACAAGGCAAACGCGACCTCGCCGG
>DASUKS010000060.1:0-8312 GCA_036278595.1 Dehalococcoidia bacterium | reverse complement strand
CGGTTGCCGCAGTTGTCGCATCGCCAGTGGCCGATGTGGCCGTAGAAGGTGGCGTCGTATCGCAGCTCGGCGCCGCAGCGCAGGCAGGTGCGGAAGTCGGACGCGTGCTGGTCGGCTTCGGTGGCTGCGCTCGTGTCGTCGACGCCGTAGTACAGAACACGCTGTTGCGCTCGCTCGCCGAGGTGCGCGACCGCGGGGTCGTCGGCGTTCAGCACGAGCGTCGTGTCGCGCGGGGCGCGGGCGAGCGCGCGCTGCCACGCCTCGGCGACGGTATCGACCTCGCCGTAGCGGTCGAGCTGATCGCGGAAGAGGTTGGTGAAGACGATGGCGCGCGGGCCGACGGTCGTCGCGATCGCGGGGAGCGTGGCCTCATCGACCTCGAGGATCGCGAGGCGGTCCTTCGCGCGGGCGATGCGGCCGTCGGGCGAGGCCGCGCGCACGAGCATTGCGGCGACGCCGCTCATGAGGTTCGAGCCGCTCTGGTTGTGCAGGGGCGAAAGGCCGGCCTGGCGGGCGATGCGGTTCAGCATCAGCGACGTCGTGGTCTTGCCGTTCGTGCCCGTGACGGCGATGGCGCCGTGCCCCGCCTGTGCGGCGAGGCGCTCGACGATCCGCGGGTCTATGCGCCCGGCGAGGATGCCGGCGATGGACGTGCCGCCGCCTCGGCCGAGGGCGCGGCTGGCGGCGCCGGCGGCGTTCCCGGCGAGGATCGCGGCGGACGTGCGGAGGTTCATCGCGGGTCAGCGTACCGTAGGGCGGACGATCCACAGATGGTGGCAGGAGTGAGCGGAGAGGAGTGAGAGGTGAGAGCGGGCCGCGCCCGGATCTAATGGCCCTCCCCTTCCCTAAAGGGAAGGGGAGTCAACCCTGCCTCCGACCTCCAACGTCCGACCTCAACGTCCGGCCGTCAGCGCGACGGAAACGCGTTAGTGCATCTCCTGGCCGCCGGTGATGTTGATGGCCTGGCCGGTCATGTAGTCGGCTTCGTCGCTGGCGAGGAAGGTGATGATCTTCGCGACATCGGCGGGCGCGCCGAGGCGGCCGAGCGGGATCGATGGAAGGACGGCCTTGATGCCGGTGAGGAACTGCTCCTCCGTGATGTTGAGGCCGCTGCCGGCGCCGCGCAGGAGCGGCGTATCGATCGTGCCGGGGCAGACGCAGTTGACGGTGATGTTGTGCGCGGCGATCTCCTTCGCGAAGGCCTGCGTGAAGAGAATGATGCCGGCCTTCGACGCACAGTACGGCGTCAGCATCGCGTAGCCGGTCTTTCCCGCCTGCGAGGCGACACTGACGATGCGCCCGCCGCCGCCCTGCCTGATGAACTGGTTCGCGGCGGCCTTCGAGCAGAGGAAGACGCTCTTGAGATTAACCGCGAGCGTGCGGTCCCATGCTTCCTCCGGCATGTTGATGATCGGTATGGGCGGGTTGCCGATGCCGGCGTTGTTCACGAGCACGTCCAGGCGGCCGAAGCGCGCGATCGTCTCGTCGAAAAAGCGCTGCACGTCGGCGCTCGAGCTGACGTCGCCGCGGATGGTGATGTGCTCGGTCGCAGGCGACTCGGCGGTGAGCAGTGCGGCGGTCTCATCGAGGTGCGACCGCTCGATGTCGATGAGCGCGAGCTTCGCGCCTTCGCGCGCGAACCGCAGCGCGACGCCGCGGCCGATGCCGCGCCCGCCGCCGGTGATCAGTGCGACTCTGTCCTGCAGGATCATGCTGCTCTGTCCTCTCTGGCCGCGCGTTGATGCGCGCCGGCGGGCTTCGAAACGTACACACCTGAGCCACTGGGCGTTACGTCCGGCTCAAGGCGCGCTGGCGACGCGGAGCATTCCGGAGCGGCTGCCGGGAACGCCGAAGACGCTGGC
Source organism: Dehalococcoidia bacterium (assembly GCA_036278595.1). Classification (GTDB taxonomy): domain Bacteria; phylum Chloroflexota; class Dehalococcoidia; order DSTF01; family JACRBR01; genus JADMII01. Next base: position 6,450 of record DASUKS010000060.1, on the reverse strand, counting down.
GAAGCCGCATCAACCCGCCCGGCGGCACATTACAAAACCATCACATGATAGGGAATAGGCATGCGCCGATCTTGCCGATGATGCCCCCGAGGGCCAATGATCCACGACGCATCTGGGGGCGCGTTCAGGATCGGCTTCATGATGACCGATAAGGCTCCGTCCGCCGGACGGGCATCGTCGTTAAACGGCGGTGTGGAACGTGTAGATCTGCTTGACGAGCTGAGCGGCTCGCTCCTCCGCGCCATCCCGGCGCTGATCGCGATCACGACGCCCGAGGGCGAGATCGACGAGATCACGCAGTCGTACCACGAATACACCGGGCTTACGGCCGAAGAGGCGCGCGACTGGCGCACGCACCAGGTCATCCACCCGGACGACCTCGAGCAGGCGATGGCGGTCTGGGGCGTGGCGCTCAGCACCGGCGCGCCGATGCAGAACGAGATGCGCCTGCGGCGCCATGACGGGATCTACCGCTGGCACCTGGTGCAGGGCACGCCCGTGCGGGACGTGGGCGGCGCGGTGCGCTGCTGGCTCACCGTCAGCGTGGACATCGAACACCGCAAGCGCGCGGAGCTGCACGCGCACTATCTTGCCGAGGCGACGGCGCGGCTCGTGGCGCCGCTGGATTCCGAACAGCTGCTCGCGGAGATCGCGCGGCTCGCGGTGCCATCGATCGCGGACATCTGCGCGATCGGCGTCTTCGACGGCAGCGTGCGCACCGTGCGCGTCGAGACGGCGGGGGCGGACGATCGCGAGCGGCCGCTGGTCGCGCGCGTCCACCTGCGCGGCTGGCGCGCGGCGGCAGGCTCGGACGAGACGTTCGGCGACCGCATCGCGGCGGGGCGGGACGTGTACGTACCGGACTTCTCGCCGGCGTTCGTGCGCGGCGCGGCGCCCAACGGCGACGAGCGTGATGCCGCCCTCGAGCTCGGTGAAGGCTCGCTGGTCTGCCTTCCGCTCGCGACATCGCGGCGAGCGATCGGGATGGTGACGTTCGTAACGACGCGATCGCAGCGAAGGTACACGCGTGAGGACGTGGCGGTGCTGCGCGAGGTCGCGGCGCGGTTGAGCATCGCCATGGAGAACATCGACCTGTACCGGGAGCTGCAGTCCGTCGCGCACCGGCTCGAGCATGCGAACGCGGCGAAGGACGCGTTCCTCGGGATGGTGTCGCACGAGCTGAAGACGCCGATCACGACGGCGCTCGGCAACGCCAAGGTGCTGCGGCGCACCATCGACTCCATCGACCATGAGACGCGCGACGAGGCGCTGGCCGACATCGTCGACAGCGCCGAGCGGCTGAACCGGATCATCGAGGACCTGCTCGCGCTCGCGCGGCTCGAGCAGGGGGACAAGCTCGATGTCGAGCCGCTGATCCTGCGGGAGATCATCGCGAGCGTTATCGAGGAGCAACGCCGGCGCGATCCGCTGCGCACGTTCCAGCTGGAGACGAGCGGCTCGCGGGCGCCGATCCTCGGCGCGCCGACGTACATCGAGCACGTGGCGCGCAACCTCGTCAGCAACGCCGCGAAGTACAGCCCGGCGACGAAGCCGATCGACGTGCGTGTGATCCGGCACGAGCGCGAGGTGCACGTGCTGGTGCTGGACCGCGGGCCCGGCGTGCCGGACGAGGAGCGGGAGCAGATCTTCGAGCCGTTCCAGCGCGGGCAGGGCGCGTTGCGTGCGCCGGGGCTCGGCCTCGGGCTTTCGGTCTGCCGGCGCGTGATCGAAGCGCAACAGGGCCGCATCTGGTGCGCGCCGCGCGAGGGCGGCGGGAGCGAGTTCGGCTTCGCGCTGCCGCTGGTGCTAGAGTAACGGCGCTTCACGCCTGATTCGGCGGCGCCTGGAGCCGAAGCGGGACGGCGCTTCTGCTGCGAGTACGCGTCGCTGTGTTAGATTGATCCCGAACAGATGACCTAGATCGCGCGCGCGGCCCGGGAGGTGGGCTTCTGCCGCTGAGCGTCACCGAAGACCGGCTTCGCAAGGTGCTCGAGCTTGAGCGGAAGATGCGCTGCGCAGACCGCGCCGTCACCGCCGGGCTCGACATCTTTCTCACGAACGTGAAGGTGCACGAGGCGTCGCAGCTCCGTGACGACGTGTACGCGCGCATCCAGGAGCTGCCGGGGAGCGGGTACCGGTCGTTGTCGGCGGGCGGCCGGCGCGAGTGGATCGACGGCGTGCTGGGGGTCCTCCGCCATGGGAGCGGGCGGCGGCAAGCGGAGCGTGGTGGCGCGGCGGGGCGACAGCAGACAGCAGACAACAGACAACAGGGCGGCGATTCGCGGCGCGGGTCAGCAAAGACCAGAGAGCAGAGTACGGTCCGGCGGACTGCGGCACCACCGGAGCAGCGGGCGCTTGCGCCCGCGGCGCCCCGGATCAGCGAAGAGGAGATCGCGCGCAAGGGCGTCGATGTCGAGCTGCATGCGCTGAAGCGCGTGCCGTTCGCGCTGGCGGTGAAGTTCGACAAGCTCGGCGTCCGCACGGTGCGCGACCTGCTGCTGTTCTTCCCTCGACGTCACGCCGACTATGGCGACCCGGTGCCGATCTCCCAACTGGAGATCGGCCGCGAGCAGACGGTGCGCGCGCAGGTGTGGAGCGCGAAGGAACGCATCATGGGCTTCCGCATGCGCGCGACGGAGGCGACGGTCGGCGACGCCACCGGGACGACCACGTGCGTATGGTTCAACCAACCCTGGATCGCGCGACAGCTGCCGGTCAATGCGGAGATCGTTATCTCTGGCCGGGTGTCCGACTTCAAGGGCCGGCCGAAGTTCGACAACCCGGAATGGGAGCTGTGGAGCGACGACCTGCTGCACACGGGGCGCCTCGTGCCGGTGTACCCGCTGACGGCAGGGCTGCAGAACCGCACGGTGCGGCGCGTGATGCGCGACGCGCTCGACTCGTACGTCGACAAACTGCCGGAGCCGCTGCCGGAGGACATGCGCGCGCGGCACGGCCTCGCGCCGATCGCGGAAGCCGTGGCGCAGATGCACTATCCGGCCGATCGCGCCTCGCTCGAACGCGCGCGCCGCCGGCTGGCGTTCGAGGAGCTGCTCCCGATCCAGCTGTCGATGCTGCTGCGGCGTCGGTTGTTTCAGAAGTCGGCGCCGGCGGAACCGATGCCGCTTTCGGCCAACGCCGAACGCGCGTTTCTCGAGTCGCTGCCGTTCACGCTGACCAGGGCGCAGCAGCGGGTGCTCTTCGACGTGATGAACGACTGCCGGCGGCCGATCCCGATGAGCCGGCTGGTGCAGGGCGACGTCGGCAGCGGCAAGACGGTGATCGCCGCGGCGGCGCTGGTGGCAGCGGCGGAGAACGGGCGCCAGGCCGTGATGATGGCGCCGACGGAGATCCTGGCGGAGCAGCACTTCCGCACGCTGAAGGACCTGTTCGGCGCGACCTGGGGCGCCGGCAACGTGGTGACGGCGTACCCGCAGTTCCTGCCGCATCCGCTGCGCATTGCGCTGCTCACCGGGAGCGCGAAGGCGAAGGAGCGCAAGGAGGTGTACGACGCGCTCGAGCGGGGAGAGATCGATATCGCCTGCGGGACGCACGCGCTGATCCAGGGCGGCGTGCGGTTCCATGACCTCGGCGTCGCCGTGGTCGATGAGCAGCATCGTTTCGGCGTCATGCAGCGGGCGGCGCTGCGCGAAAAAGGCTCGATGTCGGCGCACACGCCGCACATGCTGGTGATGACCGCCACGCCGATCCCGCGCACGCTGGCGCTCACGGTGTACGGCGACCTCGACGTGTCGGTGATCGACGAGCTGCCGCCGGGCCGCCAGCCGATCGAGACGCGCTGGATCGCATCGGAGGAGCGCGCGTCGGCCGAGCGCTTTGTCCGGGAGCAGGTGGAGCGCGGGCGGCAGGCGTTCGTCATCTGCCCGCTGGTCGAGGAGTCAGAGACGCTCGACGTGAAGTCGGCGACGGCGGAGTACGAGCGGCTGCGGCGGGTGGTGTTTCCAGACCTACGCGTCGAGCTGATCCACGGGCGCATGTCCGCGAAGCAGAAGGACGCGATCATGCGGCGCTTCCGTGCCGGCGAGGCGGACATCCTCGTCTCGACGTCCGTGATCGAGGTTGGGATCGACGTGCCGAACGCATCGGTGATGCTGATCGAAGGCGCGGACCGCTTCGGGCTGGCGCAGCTCCACCAGTTCCGCGGGCGCGTCGGGCGCGGCGCGGAGCAGAGCTATTGCCTGCTGCTCGCCGAGGACCCGAGCGACGACGCGCGCAAGCGGCTCGAGCTGATGGAGGAGACCTCGGACGGCTTCCGGCTGGCGGAGGCGGACATGGAGATGCGCGGCCCGGGCCAGTTCTTCGGCACGAAGCAGTCGGGCGTGCCGGGGCTGCGGGTGGCGCGCCTGAGCGACGTGAAGATTATCGAGGCATCGCGCAAGGAAGCCGAGCACGTGCTCGATGAGGACCCGGGGCTGACAGCGCCCGAGCACCTTGCGCTGAACCATCGTGTGCGGCCGCTGCTGGAGTCTGTGGTCGACGAAGAGCACTGACGAGGAGCGAGTAGTGAGGACCGAGGAGCGAGAGGGTGCGCTCGCGCTCGCCGCTGCGGCTGCCTCTGCGTCTGCCGCCTTGGGTGTGCATTCCGGTGTGCGGGACCGAAATGGGTAGGGCCACGGGCATCCGGCGTGGCGGGCTGGAGCGTAGCGCTCTTCGATAGGGATCTCGTCGATAGCGCTGCAAGGAGGCACGATGCTGCAAGCCCGAATCCGGCTCCTGATGGTCCTCGCGCTCGGGGCGAGTCTGGCTCTGGTCGCGATTGTGATCGGCGGTTCTTCGCCGTCGTCGGCCGCGAACGGGGCGGTGACGATCACCGACGACAGCTTTAGCCCGAAGTCGTACGCGCCGAACCCGATCACGGTGCAGGCCGGCGACAGCGTGACCTGGACGAACAACGGTCCGGCGACGCACACCGTGACGAGCGACCCCGGCGGCGCGCTGGCATTCGACTCGGGGAACATCGCGGCCGGCGGCACGTTCACCCAGACGTTCAGCACGGCGGGCACGTTCACCTACCACTGCTCGATCCATCCCGGCATGACCGGCTCCGTGATCGTGCAGGCGGCCGCCAGCGGCGGCGCGACGCCGGCCGCATCGGGCGCATCGCCGACTGTGCCGGCAGGTGGCGCATCGCCGACGCCGGCTACCCGCGCATCATCCCCGACGCCGGTCGCGGGCGTCGCGGGCGCGACGACGAGCAGCGCGCTGCCCTCGACCGGCAGCGGGCCATCGCACGGCGGCGGCGGGTCGATGTGGCTCCTCGTCGCCGGCGCGTTGGGCGCGGCGGGCGCGCTGGCGCTCGGTGTGCGCTTCCTGTTCCCGGCACGCCGGTAAGCGGCCGCCGGACGCGCCGATTGCCGACGGTCGTGCTGGCTCTTCGGAGCGAAGCCCGAAGGGTCACGCGATCGGCCGGCTGCGGCCCCTAGCCGGGGCGGTGTTCCTTCGGGCGAAGCTCGCCGGGCTGCGGCATGCCGTCGATCACCTCGCGCGGCTCGAGCTTGCGCTCGCACCACTTGTCGAGCGTCTCGCGGTCGCCGAGGAACTCCATGCGCGGGATCGAATAACCGCACGAGGTCTGCACCTTCGCGACATCGACGAAGAACACCTGCCGCACGTACGGGTGGAGGTCGGCGGCGAGGGCATCGCGGTGCTGCCGCAGTTCCGGATCGTCGAGGTGGACGGCGCGCGCCTGTCCGTAGATGCGCATCGTGCACGTGGTGGCGTCGAAGCTCGTCAGCATGATCGTGATCGGGCCGCCGGCGCCGGCGTGACGCGCGGTCTCATCGCCGCTGCCGGGATAGTCGACGTAGGCGACGAGATCGGGGCCGAGGACGCGGAGGAGGTTGCGGCCCTTCGGCGATACGTTGACAAACCCGTCGCCGTCCGGGGGCGCCGTCGCGATGAAGAAGATGTGCTGCCGTTCGATGAACGCGCGGTGTTCGTCTTCGATACGGTCGAACCACTCGGCCATCGGGTTTGCTCCTCGGCTACCGTGTGCTGAGGGTTTGATTCTAGCGTGCCGGGAGGTGCGCCACCGCGGCTCGATGCGCCGGCGGTCGCCGGATGCCAGGCCGCCGCGCGGGTGCGATGTTACCCCGTGCCGGCTTCGACCGTGCGGGTGAGGCGGTCGGTGATGGGGCGGAGGAGGAGGGTGCACGTCGCGCGATCATCATCGATGGCCGGCTGCGCAGTCGGTGGTACGTCGAGCCAGCGGAAGGTGGCGGTGCGCCAGGTGCGCTCGTCGCCGATGATCACGCCTTCGACGTCGAACACGCCGGCCGCGTCGCCGGTCGCTGCCGGGCCGGGTGCGTCCGTGACAGTGAGCTCGATGTACGGGTGGCGGTCGTGGGCGCCTGCGAACGGGCGCACGGGCAACGTGGACATGACGATCGTGAACTCCATGCCCGCGTCTTTGTGCTCGTGCTTCTGCTT
>DASUKS010000059.1:0-3403 GCA_036278595.1 Dehalococcoidia bacterium | reverse complement strand
AGTGTACGGGAGCCGTTGCGGCCGGGGAACAGGGGCTACGGCTCATTCGATTTCAAGGACATCGTTGAGGCGCTGACCGCGTCTTGCGATCAGCGCCTCAGGCGCAGTACCGGGCCGCCCGTCGCTCTACTGCCCGATGATGCGGCGGAAGACCTCGTGGCGGATGCCGATGTTCTTGCGGGGGATCTCCGCCCCCGCCAGCCCGGCATGGCTGCACGGCTCCGCACGGTTGGCCGGCGTCTCGCGGAACTCCGACAGCTTCGACGCCACGTACACCTCCAGGTACATCTCGCACCCCCTCTCTGACGCCAATGTACGGGCGGGCAGAGGTGCGCCGTCACGGACGGAGGGATGATCAGCGGTCAGACTTTCGGCGGAGGGGAGATCACGGACGCCCGCGCGAGGCGGGCGTCTTCGGGTCGGAGATGGTGGGCGATACTGGACTCGAACCAGTGACCTCCACGATGTCAACGTGGCGCTCTAACCAGCTGAGCTAACCGCCCGCGGCAGTGCATGCTACCACGCGCCCGCCGCGGCGCGAAACCGGCGCCGCTGTTCTCTGTTGTTCAAGGTGATTCTGTTCCTTCATGGTGTGACCGAATCACTGCCCGGTTACGGTGGGACAGAATCACTGCCCATCTACAGTGAAACCGGCGCCGGTTGCACGCATCCGATCGCGGCGATAGTCTGGCCTCACGTCCGGCGGAAGCAGATTCGGGACAGGAGCGGGGAGTGGCAGAAGCGGCGCTTTCGGACATCCGCGTGCTCGACCTGGCCGGCGAGATCGGCGTGTACGCGACGAAGCTGCTTGCCGACCTGGGCGCCGACGTGATCCGCATCGAGCCGCCGGCAGCGGCGGGCGGTGCGGGGCGCGATCCGGTGCGGGACGTCGGGCCGTTCTATCACGACGAGGAGTCGCCGGAGCGCAGCCTCTACTTCTTCAACCTGAACACGAGCAAGCGCGGCATCACGCTCGACATAACCAAACCGGAGGGGCGCGCCGTCTTCGAGCAGCTCGCGGCGAAGGCGGACGTCGTCGTGGAGACGTTCCACCCGGGCTACATGGACGAGATCGGCCTCGGCTACGCGGCGCTGTCGAAGATCAACCCGGGCATGATCGTCACCTCGGTCACCGGCTTCGGGCAGAGTGGCCCCCACGCGCAGTACCGCTGGAGCGACATCGTCGGCGTGGCGATGGGCGGGATGATGACGTTGGCCGGGGACAAGCAGGACCCGCCGAACCTGCCGTACGGCTACCAGGGGTACATCGGCGCCGGGATCCAGGCGGCGTGCGGGACGCTGATGGCACTGATGCATCGCGACAACACAGGCCAAGGCCAGCACGTCGACGTGTCGATGCAGGAAGCGCTCTCGATCAACCAGGAAACGGCGATGCAGACCTTCGACATGACGAAGGCGATCCGCACCCGCACGGGGGCGCGTGGGGCGCTGCCGGTCGATATCCCCGGCATCGGGGTGTACGAGGCCTCCGACGGCCACATCTTCGCGTATCTCGGGACGCCGGGCGGGGCTCCGTGGACGGAGATGCTGGCATGGATGCAGGATACCGGCCGCGCGGAGGACCTCGGCGAGTCTCCGTACGTCGACGTGATCAACGAGCTGAACATGCGCTTCCTGACGCAACTGGTCGGGCTGGCTTCCTCTGACCCGGCGAAGCTGCAGGACACCCTGAAGGCGCTCGCGCACCTGTCAGAGGTGTTCGTGCGCTTCTGCAAGAGCATGAGCAAGTGGACGCTGTATGAAGAAGGCCAGAAGCGGCGGCTGATGTTCGGCATCGTCTCGACGCCCGAAGACCTGGCGAAGAACCCGCAGCTCGAGTACCGCCAGTGGCTGCAGGACGTGCGCCACGATGAGCTGAACGAGACGCTGCGCTACGCGGGGCCGCCGTACCGGCTATCCGAGACGCCGTGGGCGATCCGCCAGCGGGCGCCGCTGCCGGGCGAGCATAACACCGACGTACTGGTGAACGATCTGGGGATGGCGCAGCAGGACGTCGAGCGCCTGCAGGCACAGGGCGTGATCTGAGGCGAGCACGAGCGGGGAGAGACGCACCATGAGCGAACTCGACGCGAAGCCGACGAAGGGGCAGCCGCTCTCCGGGATCAAGGTCGCCGACTTCTCGTGGTTCGGCGCCGGCCCGATCTGCGCGGAGAGCCTCGCGACGTTCGGGGCGACGGTGGTGCGCGTCGAGTCGGAATCCCACCTCGACGGGCTGCGGGCGGTGGGGCCGTTCCCGCCGGGGAAGAACACGTACAACGTCAGCGGCTACTTCAACAACTACAACGCAGGGAAGCTCGACCTGACGCTGAACCTTAGCACCGAGCGGGGCAAGCAGATGGCCGACAAGCTCATCGCCTGGGCGGACATCTTCATCACCAACTTCACCCCCCGCATCATCGAGCGGTGGGGCTTGCTGTACGAGCACCTGGTCGAACTGCGGCCGGACATCATCGCCGTGTACCAGCCGATGCAGGGGTACGACGGACCGCACAAGTACTTCATGGGCTTCGGGGCGGTGCTCTCGCCGATCACCGGCTACAACGAGCTGTGCGGCTTCCCGAACCGGCCGCCGATGGGCGTCGGCACGAACTACCCCGACTATGTCATCAACCCGGGGCACACGCTCGTCGCGATCCTCGCGGCGCTGCATCATCGCAAGAAGACCGGCAAGGGGCAGCGGATCGAACTGGCGCAGATCGAGTCGTCGGTGGCGCCGCTCGCGCCGGCGGTCATGGACTACACCGTGAACGGACGCATCGAGACACGGCGCGGGAACCACCTCCCGCATGCGGCGCCGCACGGGGCGTTCCGGTGCAGGGACAACGAGTGGAACGGGCAGCCGGAGGACCGCTGGTGCGCCATCGCGGTGTTCGACGACGCGCAGTGGCTCGCGATGGTCGAGGCGATGGGCTCGCCGGCGTGGACGAAGGACGAGCGATTCGGCTCGCACGCCGGCCGCAAGCAACACGAGGATGAACTCGACGCAAAGATCAGCGAGTGGACGGCCGACCGCACGGCCGAAGACGTGATGGCCGTGATGCAGGCGCGCGGCGTGCCGGCGGGCGTCGTGCAGAACGCGCGCGACATGCTCGAGGACGAGCACCTGAAGGCGCGTGGCTACTATGTGTACCTCGACCACCCGGAGGCCGGCGTCACGGCCTATGACGGACCGCCGTTCCGGTTGTCGAAGACGCCCGGCGTGCTGCGCTCGCCGGCGCCGCTCCTCGGCCAGCACAACGAGCTGGTGTGCAAGGAGATCCTCGGGATGAACGACGAGGAGATCGCCGAAGCGCTCATCGAGCAGGCGCTCTACTAGCGGGAACGCCGTCACGGCTCCTGCGGCGGACTGGCGGCTGCAGCGGCGGGCTCGACACCAGTCGCC
>DASUKS010000058.1:0-3447 GCA_036278595.1 Dehalococcoidia bacterium | reverse complement strand
CCGCCCGCCGTACCCCGACGTCCTCACTCCCCGCCAGTGGGAGGTGCTGGAGCTTGTCCGCGAGGGCCGCTCGAACGGCGAGATCGGCCGTGAGCTCGGTATCAGCACGGACGGGGCGAAGTTCCACGTGTCGGAGATCCTGACCAAGCTTGGCGTCTCCACGCGCCGGGAGGCCGCCGAGTGGGAGGCACGCCTGCCGGCCAGGAGCGCGTCGAGCACGAAGCCGGCACTCCGACCGCCTGCTTGGCGTCGATCGCCGAGTACCGGCTGCGGCGGGCTCGGAGCGTTCCGCATGCCGCAGGAGGCCCGGCGCGATCTCCATCGTCCATCTTCCAGCTTCCAGTGCTCATGGTCCGCACGGAAGACATTGCGGAGGCAGCATGATCATCCCGTCCGTCATCGAGACCAGCCCGCGTGGCGAGCGGGCGTTCGACATCTACTCGCTGCTGCTGCGCGAGCGCATCGTGTTCCTCGGCAGCCCAATCAACGACCAGGTCGCCAACCTGATCATCTCCGAGATCCTCTACCTCGACCGCGAGGACCCGGAGAAGGACATCAACATGTACATCCACTCGCCCGGTGGCGGCGTGCAGGCCGGGCTCGCCATCTACGACGCGATGCAACTCGCGCACGCGGACATTGCGACCTTCGCCGTCGGTGCGACGGCGAGCATGGGTACCGTCCTGCTTTCTTCGGGGACGAAGGGCAAGCGGTACTGCATGCCGCATGCGACGATCCACGTGCACCAGGCGCTGATCGGCGGCGAGGGGATCACCGGCCAGGCGGCCGACATCGAGATCCAGGCGCGCGAGATCCTGCGGCTGAACCAGCTCGTGTACGACATCATGGCGAACAACACCGGCAGGACGCAGGAAGAGATCCGGAGAGACTTCGACCGGGACTTCTTCATGGCGCCGGAGCAGGCGAGGGAGTACGGGATCATCGACGAGATCCTCGAGACGCCGGCGATCCCCGCGCGCGCCCCCGCCGGGCTTCGGTCGTAGCTGCCGTCCGGCTCCCTACGCGGGCGAGCGGTGCTCGCGGCCGCGCTGGTGGTGGCCGTTCTCGCTATCGGCTTCGAGGTGGCCGTCGTCGCCGTCGGTTGAGAAGCCGCGCTGCTTCGCGAGCTCCTCGAACTCTCCGTGCAGCTTCTTCAGCTCCTCGTCGGACAAATCCTCGAGCCCGACGAGGCCGGTGCGCGCGCCCTTCATGCCGCGCAGCAGCTCATCGAGCTTCAGGTGCAGCGCCGTCGCGTCGCGGTTCTGCGTGTTCTGGATCAGGAACACCATGAGGAAGGTGACGATCGTTGTGCCGGTGTTGATCGCGAGCTGCCACGTGTTCGAGAAGCCGAAGAGCGGCCCCGAGACCATCCAGACGATGACGATGCCCACGGCGAGGCCAAACGCCGGGCCCGAACCAGCGACGTGCGAAACTGCCTGTGCGAAGCGACGAAAGCGATCGTGCACGTGTTCAATATGAGGCGTCTTCGCCCGTAATCACGCGAATACAAGCGCCCGACGCGTAAGACGCGCATCTCATTTCGCCGCGACCCGCCGAGAACGGCGTGCGCGCCCCTAGTGCGATGCGGCCTCGCGGCCGGCCAGCTCCGGGCGCCCGGACCACGTCCACGCGAGGTTCGTGCGGCTGCAGCCCATCAGCATGCCGTCCAGCGTCGATGGGTGGAGGAAGATGCCTTCTGGGTTGGGGCTCTTCGGGTCGCGGCCGGCGTACCGAACCCCGTGGGCGTCGCAGCGGCGGGCGACCTCGCCAACGTCCTCGGCCTCGACGTAGCACATGTACAACGTCTCGCCGCCGCGGCGCTGCATGAACCGCCCCATCGGCCGCGACGCATCCGTGATCTGCGACAGCTCGATGCGGTCGAGGCGCTCGGGCGGGTTGAACATCGTGAGCTGTCCGGTGTAACCGTACTGTTTGCTCTCGATCGGCACGAACTTGGACGCGTCGAGGCCGAAGGCGTCGGCGTAGAACGCGGCGGCCGCGACATGGTCATCGATGAGGTTCGTTGCCTCGTACAGGTAGCGGATGGCGCCGACCATCGGGCGCGCGACGTCCTGCGAGATCACCATGCGCAGGCCGGGCGTCTGGTCCGGCGCGATGTGCAGCTGGCCGGCGTCCTCCGTGTACGACACGCCCTTCGACTCCAGCCGGCGCGCGAGGGCGTCGACGTCGTTGGCCGAAAAGCCGGCGGCGAACAGCCCTTCGCCCCAGGCTTCGAGGTAGTCCTGCACAGGGCCGTCGCCGGACGGCTCGAGCAGCTCGAACTCGCTCGTCCCGGCGTGCACCACGCGCCGCCGGGCGCCGAGGATGCGCACCTCCTCGTCGCGCACCGGCTCCGCGCCGAGGACCTCGATGAACGTCTTCGCCGCGGCCTCCCGGTCGCGCACCGCCAGCAACACCCGGTCGACGTGCTCCAGCATGGCCCTGCTCCTTTCGAACGCCGCCTATCGTACGCTCGCGGCCGCCCGCCCGCAATCGTCTCCCCCGTCGCCACTGCGCGCGTTACCATGCATTGCGCACATCCGTGACGGCGCGGGAGGTAACGATGACCATGCGAGACCCCAACATGGAGCCGCCGCGCGTCGAGAGCGAGGGCGGCACGGCGGCGCTGATCCGCTGGCTGCTCACCGTGTTCTCGTTCATCCTCCTCATCCCGCCGTGGGGATTCATCGTCTGGTTCTACTCTGTGAAGATCGTGCAGGAGTACGAGCGAGGGGTGATCTTCCGCATGGGCCGCCTCATCGGCGCAAAGGGCCCAGGCCTCTTCGTCATCCTGCCGATCGTCGACAACATGGTGAAGATGGACCTGCGCATCGTGACGATGGACGTGCCGAGCCAGGAGTGCATCACGCGCGACAACGTCACCGTGCGCGTGAACGCCGTCATCTACTTCCGCGTCGTCGAGCCGGAAGACGCGGTCATCAAGGTCGTGGACCACTTCCGCGCGACGTCGCAGATCGCACAGACGTCGCTGCGTAGCGTCATCGGCCAGTCGGACCTCGACGAGCTGCTGTCCGAGCGCGAGCACATCAACGAGCGCCTGCAGCGGATCATCGACGAGCAGACGGAGCCGTGGGGCGTGAAGGTCTCCACCGTCGAGGTGAAGGACGTCGAGTTGCCGCAGGGGATGCAGCGGGCGATCGCCCGCCAGGCGGAGGCCGAGCGCGAGCGCCGCGCGAAGATCATCAACGCCGACGGCGAGCTGCAGGCGTCCGAGCGGCTGGCGGAGGCCGGCCGGATCATGGCCGAAGAGCCGGCAACGCTCCAGTTGCGCTTCCTGCAGACGCTGTCCGAGATCGCGACGGAGAAGAACAGCACGATCGTCTTCCCGGTGCCGATCGACCTCATCGCGGAGTTCACCCGGCAGTTCGCGCGCCCCGCCCCCGGCGACGGCAACGGCTCGCGGCCGCGCATCCACGTCAGCGGCGA